>CAJXGZ010000143.1 GCA_913053795.1 uncultured Rhodospirillales bacterium
TTCGACCTCGAGGAGCGTGTTTCGCTGCCGCCTAGGGCGACGACGGCGGACCATGCCAAAGAGGAGTCCGAGGCCCCGCGGCTGGGCGATCTGGCCACGGCGAGCGGTAGCGGAAGGGGAGAGCACGGGTGAAGCTCCGCATCGCGACACGCAAGAGCGAGCTCGCCCTGACCCAGACGCGCTGGATCGGCGCTCGAATTCGAGAACGCCATCCGGACGTCGAGATCGAGGAGGTCGCGGTGGTCACTCGGGGCGACGAGATCCTCGACATGCCGTTGACGAGCATCGGCGGCAAGGGGCTCTTCGTCACTGAGGTAGAGCAGTGCATCGTAGACGGCCGCGCCGACATCGCGGTGCACTCCATGAAGGACGTGCCCACATGGCTGCCCGACGGCATTGTATTGCCCTGCATGCTGGAGCGCGAAGACCCCCGCGACGCCTTCATTTGCAACAAGGCGCCCAATCTGGCGGCTTTGCCGGCGGGATCGGTTGTCGGCACCTCTTCGCTGCGCCGCCAGGCGCAAATCCTCTACCGCCG
Organism: uncultured Rhodospirillales bacterium; assembly: GCA_913053795.1. Lineage (GTDB taxonomy): Bacteria > Pseudomonadota > Alphaproteobacteria > Rhodospirillales > 2-02-FULL-58-16 > CAJXGZ01. The sequence continues at coordinate 539 of CAJXGZ010000143.1, forward strand.
CCCCGACCTCAAGGTGGCGGCTTTCCGCGGCAACGTGCAGACCCGCATGAAAAAGCTGGAAGAGGGGGTTGTCGACGCCACTTTGCTGGCCCTGGCCGGGCTTAAGCGCTTAGGCATGGCCGACGCCGCCACCAACCTTATGGAGCCCGAGGACATGCTGCCCGCCGTCGCCCAAGGGGCGATCGGCGTCACCTGCCGTGAAAACGACGAAAACGCCCACCAATTGCTGGCCCCCCTCAATCATCCGGAGACTTTTACGGCGGCGTCCTCTGAGCGCGCCCTGCTGGCGGCGCTGGACGGGTCGTGCCGCACCCCCATCGCCGCCCTGGCGGAAATTACCGGCTCCCAGATAAGGCTGCGGGGGTTGATCGCCCGCCCCGGCGGCGGCGGCCTTATTGAAACCGACCGGTATGAATCAGTAGCCGGCGCCGAGGCTTTGGGCCGCGAGGCGGGGGAAGAGCTAAAGCGCCGCGCCGGACCCGGTTTTTTCAAAGGATTTCAATAACTTGCGTATTCTCGTTACACGTCCGGAAGCAGATGCCAAGCCGCTTGCGAAACGGCTAAAAGCCATGGGCATGGAAGTCATTCTGGAGCCGTTATTGTTAATTGAATTCCTGGACGGCCCCGAGCTGGATCTTTCCGGCGTCCAGGCCTTTCTGGCCACCAGCGCCAACGGAGTGAGGGCGCTGGCGCGGCGCTGCCGGGACCGCGCATGTCCGGTTTACGCCGTCGGCGACGCCTCGGCCCGGGCGGCGCGGGAAGCCGGGTTTACAAAAATCGTATGCGCCTCCGGCGATGTGGAGGCTTTGGCTCAAACGGCGGCGGCGCGACTTGATCCCAAGTCCGGAAGCCTGGTTCACGCCGCCGGGACCAAGCTGGCCGGGGATCTCAAGGGTTTGCTGGAGGCGCAAGGCTTCGACTACCGCCGCTGCATCCTCTACCAGGCCAAAAAGGCCGAAAACTTTTCAGGCGCAACGCTCAAGGCGTTGGCGGAGGCGAATATTGACGGCGTTCTTTTGTTTTCGCCTCGCACCGGGCGCGCTTTTGTTGAGCTTTTGAATAAAGCCGGGTTGGAGGCGGCCTGCCGGAGCGCCGTCGCCTACTGTCTGAGCCCGGCGGTCGCCGCCGAAATCAAGGGCGTTCAGTGGCGCCAGGTGCGGGTTGCGGCGCGCCCGGATCAGGATTCGCTGCTGAAGACCCTCAACAACTGAAATTTTGTCTCCCTTCGGCGGGGTTTTCCCTGCTAATCTTAAGAACACCCCGTTAAGGCCCGTAAAGGAAAGGCAGGGCATGACCGAGACCAGCAAGAAACCTTCAGCAAGAAAAAAACCGGCGGCGCGGACCCAGGCCAAAACCGTTGAGCCGAAAATCGCCCGGGCCGCCGCCCAAAAACCCTCAAAGCCGAAAATCGAAGCGCCGCGGGCGCCGGCCGCGCCCAGCAGGACAAGCAATAACCTCGTCCATGTCTTGATCGGGGCCATTGTGGTCTCGGTGGTGGTTGCCGGCGGCTTCGCCCTTTGGCCCAAGCTTTCGTCTTACCTGGACGTCAAGAACGACCCCATCAAGGCTTCCATCCCTGCTGGAGAAAATAAAATCCCGGAGCAAACGATCGAGGAAATGGCGGCGGAGCGGGACCGCTTCATCAGCCAACTCAATAAGATGATGGAGCGGGTGAACGAGCTTGATCAAGCGCTCCAGTCGGTTAAAAAATTGGTCGCGGCCACGGACCAGTCCATGGACGCCGAAAAGGCCGGCGAAGCTTTGGAGCGGCTTAAGTATCGTTTCGCCAAAATGGACGAGCGCGGCGCCGATCTGGCGAAGCTTAAAAAGCGCGTGGACAAAATTGAAGAGTCGAAAGAGACCGCCAAGAACGCGCCCACGGGCAACGATCTGACGGCCGGGAATGAACAGGTCTCCACCGCCGTCGCCCAAATAAACCAACGGCTGGAGAACCTGGAAAAAACAAAGGCGGCGGCGACGGGTGCGGCGGCGCGGGCGCTGGTTCTGGCGACCAGCCAGTTGCGCCAAGCCCTTCATGACGACGCGCCCTTCGTTGAACCGCTACGGACCCTTGAGGCCGTGGCCGAGGGCAACCAAAAGGTGACCGAGGCCGTCGCCGCCCTGAGCCCCCACGCCGAAAAGGGCGTTTCCTCCCTGACCTCGTTGCGTAACCGTTTCGATTCCATGGCGTCCAAGGCCGCCAACGCCGCCAAACTTCCCGAAGGCGCCGGCTGGGTCCAAAAAACCATCAACCGCCTGACCTCCCTTGCCAGCGTCCGGCAAGTGGACGGCGGCGGCGATGAAAACTCCCTTGACGGCGTCCTGTTTCGGGCTGGAGCCAGTCTCAAGTCCGGGGATTTGATGAACGCCGTCAAAACGCTGGAAGAGCTTGACGGCGCGGCCGGCGCGGCGGCGGAGACATGGCTTAAGGACGCGCGGGCGCGGCTGGCGGTGGAAAGGGCCATGGCCTCGCTGCATGTGTACGCCGTTTCCATCCTTGCGCCGAAAGAGTAGCCGGCATGCTTCGCGCCGTATGGTTCCTGTTCGTCATTGGCGTTTTATCCCTGATCGCCGTATGGCTGGCCGAGGATCCGGGAACGGTGCTTTTGCAATGGCGGGGAACGCGGATCGATTCTTCTTTTTCCTTGTTGCTGACCGTTGTGGCCGTCTTGACGGTCATTACGGCGCTGATTTACAGGTTTTGGCTTTTCATTCGCCGGGCGCCGTCCGAAATTTCCAGACTGTGGAGCGAACGGCGCCGGCGCAAGGGGTATCTGGCGCTGACCCGGGGCATGGTGGCGGTGGCCGCCGGCGACGCCGAGGAAGCCGGCGTTCAGAGCAAGCGGGCCGAATCATTGCTGGAGGACCCTCCCCTGACCATGCTGCTGTCGGCCCAGGCGGCGCAGCTGGGGGGCGATGAGAAGGCGGCGGCTAAATTCTTCAGCTCCTTGCGCGAGGAGGCGGAAACCGAGTTTCTGGGCCTGCGCGGACTGCTGACCCAGTCCATGAAGCGGCGCAACTGGGACGAAGCGTTGGAGCTGGCGGGCCGGGCCTACAAGCTTCGGCCAAAGAGCGGCTGGGTGGCGAAAAATCTGTTCGATCTGCAAGCCCGCGCGGGCCATTGGCGGGACGCCCAGGCGACCCTGGAGGAGGCCGTGAACAACAGGGTGATGGCGGTCGACAACCTTCGCCGGCGCGCCGTTCTCGAATATCAAATCAGCGTTGAAGCAGGGAACTCCGGCGATGGCGCCAAGGCCCTGAAATACATCCGCAAGGCCAACGATCTGGCCCGGGATTTCATTCCGGCGGCGATCCGGCTGGCGCGGCTTTACGTCGAAGCGGGCAAGGGGCGCAAGGCGGCGAACATCGTGATTTGCGCCTGGAAGCTCAAGCCCCATCCCGGCTTTCTTGAAATTTACTGGCAAGCGAAAGGGGCCGAGGACGCCATGGCCAAGGTTCAGGCGGCGCAGGCCCTTGCCAAACACAATCCCGGCCATATTGAAAGCCATTTGGCCATCGCCAAGGCGTCCCTGGAGGCGCGGCTTTGGGGCGAGGCGCGCAAGCATCTGGCGGAGATCACAAGCAGCGGCGCCCCGGCGCGGGTGTGCCGGATGATGGCCGAGCTGGAGGAAATGGAGAATGGCGACCAGGCGTCCGCGCGGGCGTGGTTGATGCGCGCCACGACGGCCGAGCCGGACCCGGCCTGGGTGTGCGGCCACTGCGGCGAGGCGGTGGACGAATGGAGCGCACTTTGCGGCAAGTGCGAAAACTTCGACGCCTTAACCTGGCGGGCGCCGCCGCACATCGTCAGCCTGGCGGCCCACGGCCCGGCCCCGGCGGCCCTCCCGGCGGGCGAGGGATAACCGGTCGAATGCTCCGTCTCGTTATCGAGGATTATACGCAAGATCGTTGGAATCGCCTGATCGGCGATTTTACCGGGCTTAGCCTTTTGCAGCGCTGGGAATACGCCGAAGCCAAGGCGCGCGCCGGGCCTTGGGGCGTGGAGAGGGGCGTTTTTTTCAAGAGCGGCGAACCTGTGGGGGCCTTTCAAGCCCTTATTCGGCCCTTGCCCGCCGGACTTCCCGGCGGCTTGGCGTGGATTAACCGCGGACCCTTGCATCGAAATGACGAAGAGCTCGCCGCCATGATGGGTCTGTTGCGGGACCGCTACGCCCGGAAGCGGGGCATGTATCTGCGCATTGCGCCGCCAATCGAAAATTTGATCGCCGAGGATTTGAGCGCCGAGGGGTTTGCGCCGGCGGGTTGTCCGGGTTGGGCGTCCGCCGTTGTCGACCTGACGGCGCCCCTTGAGGCGTTGCGCGGAAATCTCAGGCAGAAGTGGCGCAATTGCCTAAACAAGGCGGAACGCATGAACTTAGAAATCAAATGGGGCGACGGTGAGGATATCTTCGCCGCCTTCCTGGAAGGTCACGGCAAACTGATCGCCGAAAAGGGTTTCGCCACAAGCGTCACCACGGACCTGTTGCGCGCCCTTCAGGACCTGTCGGCGCCGGAAAACAGGATGGAGGCGTTCATTGTTTCTCATGAAGGAGCCCCGGCGGCGTCTGCGCTGATAGCAAAGTTTGGCGAAACGTGCGAATACCTGGCCGGCAACGTCGGGGACGAGGGACGGCGGCGAAACGCAGGCCAGTTCCTGTTGTGGCGGGTGGCGGCGGCCATGAAGGCTGAGGGCTTCCGCCGCTTCGACCTGGGCGGCGTGGACCCGGACCTGACGCCCAAGGGCGTCTTTCGTTTCAAGGACGGCCTCGCCGGAACGCCTTACCGGCTGGCGCGGGAAGTGGAGGCCCTCGATGGCGGACCCTTGGGCCGGCTGGTGCGCTGGCGCGTGAACCGCGCCCGCGCCAACGGGTGACGGATCATGTGGAGACATCGCCTTTCCTCGCCCTTGCTCATGGCCCACAGGATTTCGTGCGCGTTCCGCAGCGCGGCCAAGGGCTTTCGCATTCTTTTGTTCCATGACGCGCCCCGGGAATCTTTCGCGGACTTCAGCGATTTCATTGAATATGTGAAACAAACCCACGGCGTGATTTCGCCGGAGCAGGCCGAAGCATGGCTGGACGGGGAAGAAACGGGTGACGCCGCCAAGACTCCGTGCCTGTTCACCTTTGATGACGGCTTTGCATCCAATTTCTCCCTGGCTGGGGAGGTTTTGGAGCGCCATGGGTTGAAAGCGCTTTTTTTCGTCTGTCCCGGCCTTATGGATATGGGGGAAGACGCGCAACGAAAGAAAATCGCCGCAAATATTTTTCAGGGACGCCGAGACGCCGATGATTTGTCCCCAGGTATGCGCCTGATGTCGTGGGAGGAGATCACGGAACTCAACGAAAGGGGACACGCCATCGGCGCCCACGGGATGAGTCATCAACGGCTGAGCCGATTGACGGGCGATGTCCTGCGCCGGGAGATTCTCGAGTCCGGCGTTCAACTCGAGGATCGTCTGGGACGCCGCGTCAACTGGTTCGCCTACGCCTTCGGCGGCATCGACAGCATTTCCAAAGAGGCGCT
>CAJXGZ010000144.1 GCA_913053795.1 uncultured Rhodospirillales bacterium
CCTGAAGCGGTTCGGGGGGAGGTTTGCGCCGTTAGGCGGCGCCGAGATCGGTGCGCACCTTGGCGACGGCCTTCTGGAGGACTTGCTCGTTCATCCTGATCGTCGGCTCGTTGAAGATGACGCTCTTCAGCCAGTCGAACCCTAAAAGAAGCAGGGCCTCGTCGTCGGTTTTGAGGATTTCGGCGGCTTCTGGGTCGATTTCGTAAGTGTCCAGGAACTTGGATTCGAAGACGAAACGCCGAAAGGCGCCGATATTGGTCGAAACCATGAAGAACATTTGCTTGGTCTGTTTGCTGATGTCCTTGCCGCCGGGACCGCCAAGTGAACGCCACGACGCCATCTTCATCAAGATGTCGATCCAGCCACGGTTGATCCGGTCGCCGTCCTTGATCCCCTGCTCTTCGAGGAACGCTGCGACCGTTTGCCGTTTGTCTTCGTCATGGCCCTTGCAGTGGTCCTCCTTGACCATGAAGTGAAAGTCCTCCTTGGCGTCGGAATCCCCGTGCTTTATCGCCGCCAGGCCAAGGGGATAATAGCGGCAAGTGGCGGGCCGGACGTCGTAAACGCTGCAGCCCTCGTCCGTGAGAAACGGGCAGGGGCCCTCGCCATCCTTGCCGCCCATCCTCAGCTTGGCCACCGGCAACCCGGCCCTGTCCCACACCGCCGGCGCCGTGTGTTGGCTGAGGAACTCTTCGGCGGTGATCTCCAGACGCCGCGTCAGGCACAGGATGTCATGGGGCGTCAGGGTGACGTCGGCGCCATGGCAGCACGTGTTCCAGCAGGAAACGCCGGGGTGGCAAGAAAAGCAAAAGCCGTCATCCAGCCCGAGCTTCACCGGCTGCACCGACTGGCCCGCGCTGGCCCGCGCCGATTCAAATATATCTTCAGCCTTATCTTGCTGGCGCTTCTTGCTCATGCGGTCTCCATATAAAACAAACAGGGCGCCGGTTAGACCGGCGCCCTGGGTTACGGGAGTAAGGCTCCCTTATCCGTAGTGTTTTTCCACCAAGTCCTTGTGCGGACGCTTGAACACCTTCCATTCCCCGGTCTCGGGGTTGATTTTGGAATTGACGAAGCATTTCCAGTCGGCGTCATTCAATTCCGGGAAGTCGGTGCGGTAGAAGAAGCCCGGGTAGCGGGTTTCCTCACGGAACAAGATATGCCTGAGGTGAGCCTCGGCGGTGATCACGCGGTGGTAGTTCTCCCACGCCCTGAGCAGCTCGTGCAGGTCCTTGGCGCGCATTTTCTGGGCGTCTTCCTTGACCATTTCCAAGAGGTGCAGGCCTTCCTCGAGCATCACCTTGTTGGTGTTGTAGTAGGTGGAGACTCCGGCGACGTACTCGTCCATCAACTTTTGCAGGCGCATCTGCAACATCCTGGGCAGGATGTACTCGGGGTTGATGTCCTCGGCCGTGGTCTTGTCCTTGTGCTCCAGGTAGTTGGCGACCGGTTTGTATATCTCGGCGACCAGCTCGTCGATGTCGGCCTTCAGGGCCGGCTTGTGATCGGCGTGGTCCTGGGCGAACTTGACCATGTTCTTGCCGGCGATGCGGCCCTCGGTGTGCGATCCCGAGGAGAACTTGTGGCCGGAGGCGCCGACGCCGTCGCCGGCGGTGAACAGGCCATTGACGGTGGTCATCCTGTTGTAGCCCCAATTCCAATCGTCCGGCGCGCCCAAGTCGTCCGGTCCGGAGACCCAGATGCCGCAGCAGCCGGAATGGCTGCCCAGCAGGTAGGGCTCGGTGGGCATCAGTTCGGACCTTGACTCCTCGGGGCGGATGTTGAGCCCGGCCCAGACGCCGGCCTGGCCGATGCACATGTCGAGGAAGTCCTCCCATGCTTCGGCCTCCAGGTGCTTGACCTCTTTCGGGGTCATGGTTTCGGCCAGCTTTTTCATGGCCGTCGGGGTGTCCATGTAGATGGGTCCGCGGCCGTCCTTCATTTCCTTCAACATGGCGTGGTTGCGCAGGCAGGTGGGCACCACGATGGCCGTGTCGTAGGGGGCGAAGTCCTTCAGCATGTCGGCGTTTTTGGTCATGTAGTCCTCGCCGAAGCCGTTGGTGGCCTTCGACTTGAACAGCAGGAACCAGGCGCCGACGGGACCGTAGCCGTCCTTGAAGCGGGCGGGAACGAAGCGGTTCTCCATCATCGTCAACTCGGCGCCGACTTCGGCCGCCATGGAGTAGGTCGAGCCGGCGTTCCACACCGGATACCAGGCCCGGCCTTGGCCCTCGCCGATGGAGCGCGGGCGGAAGATGTTAACGGCGCCGCCGCAGCACAACAGCATGGACTTGCACTTGAAGATGTAGATCTTGTTTTCGCGGACCGAGAAGCCGATGGCCCCGGCGATGCGGTTTTCTTCGTTGGCGTCGAGGATCAGCTTAACGATGAACACGCGCTCGTAGATGTTGTCGATGCCCAGCGCCTTCTTGGCGGCCTCGGCGACGATCGGCTTGTAGGACTCGCCGTTGATCATGATCTGCCATTTGCCCGAACGCACCGGCTTGCCGCCTTCGCTTAAGGGAACGCCCTGGGTGTCCTCGGTTTTCCAGATCGGCAGGCCCCATTCCTCGAACAGCTGCACGGTGCCGTCGACGTGACGGCCGACGTCGTACACCAGATCGTCCCGCGTAATGCCCATCAGGTCCGCCGCCACCATGCGGCAGTAATCGTCCGGCGTGTTGTCGCCGAGATAGGTGTTGATGGCCGAAAGCCCCTGGGCCACGGCGCCGGAACGATCCATCGCCGCCTTGTCGACCAGGATCACCTTCATGCCTTCCGGGGCCCAACGCTTGGCCTCGTAAGCGGCGCCGCAGGACGCCATGCCGCCGCCGATAAGAAGTATATCGGTCTCGATCTCAACGATCTCGGGTTTGCCGAATTCAGCCTCACTCATCACAATTCCTCCCAAAAAAACCGTTCCGCCTCTTTGTATAACCCTCGATAACGGGCCTTATATGACGGCGGCCGGTTGATTGTTCATTATTAAGTCCGGTGTGTTTTTAAGCCTCTATTTTCTCTAAGAAATAGTCGGCATGTCCTGGCCCACCTCGGTAAAGAGGAGCTGGCTGTTGATGTCGCCGGCCTCCGGCTTGCCGCCATAGGGGTCGATGGAGCCAACAGGGGTGGTTCTGACCGGGAACTTGAAACGCTTCAGTTCGCCGTCGCGGAACTTTATGGTCCACATGATCGCCTCGTCGGTGCGCAGCGGAATAACGGCGCCGCCCATGGGCACGAAGTCGGCGTATGAACGCACTTCGATGGCCTGTTGCGGGCACGCCTTGACGCAGCTCATGCATTCCCAGCACTGGTCCGGCTCCTGGTTGTAGGCCTTCATCCGCTCGGTATCGAGCGCCATCAGGTCATGCGGACAGATGTACATGCAGACGGTGACGTCACCGCCTTTGCAGCCGTCACATTTTTCAGTGTGAACGAAGGTTGGCATTTGAATGTCTCCCCCTTTATTTGGGCCCTTTTATTTGGGTGTTGCCCCGTTGAAGAATGCGACGGAACGGCCGTCACGACAATATCGCTTCGCCCACTCGGCTCCAGCCTTGGCCATGGCGGCGGGCGTCAATTAGAGGCCATGCGTAAAGCGCCATATATACGCCATACATATGGTGATTTCGTAAATTATGATGATTGAATATATCATCCTTCATAGCGAGTCAAATCCGTATTTCCCGAGGCCTCCCCCCGATTACCCCCCCGGACAACCCCCCGGATAACCCCCCGGATAACTGTGGGACCGCAACCGGGCGGAACCGCGGATTGGCGAGACGGGACGGAAAACATTTTCTAATTTTCGCTCTTGTAATATCAAGAGCTATGCCTTAAGAAGGGTTACTCCAATTCCGGGGGGGAATGGTTATGAACTCTATCAGAATCCTTGGAACCTACACCGTACGATCCTTGCGGAGCGGCTCCTGATTTCGTCTCCTGATGGGAGGGGAATCGGCGCCTCGTGACAGACTTTAGATAGACTTCACGGAAACGGCCGCGGGACTTTATCGAGGGGGAAAATTTTATGGTTTATACAAAGAAACATCCAGCTCTTCTGATCATGGGCGTTATCTTTCTCGCCATCGCCTTTTTAGCCGATTCCGGCTCCATGGGCGATATAATCGCAGTTTTTAAGAATAAGAAGTATGTCGGCGAAATGGTCGGCATGGGATACGCATTCGGCATTATCGGCGTCGTCATCGGCGCTTGGCACATGTGGGGCTCGCACAAGGAAGGCGACATGGACTACTACCTGTCGTCCATCGCCGGAGCGATGTTCATCCTTTTGGTGGCCATGCTGGTGCGCTGGTACCTGGCGCCGATCGTCGCCGTGTGGAGTAAATCCATGGGGCCCGTGATGGGCAACAAGCCTTTGCATAAGGTGCTCGGCCTCAACTACGTGGTGCTGGGCATTCTCGCCGGCCTCATTATCGTCAACGTCTTCAAGATTCCCCATTGGGCCGAAAACGGCGTGCGTCTTTCGCGCCTGGGCCTGAAATCAGGGGTTATCCTGTTGGGCACGCTTTACAGCTTGGCCGAACTTCAATCGCTGGGCAAGCTGTCGGTCATCATGGTCGGCTTCTTCGTTCTCGGTTCCGTCGGCATGGTTCTGTGGCTCGGCAGACGACGCAATATTCCCAACTCCATGGGCGGGGTGCTATCCGCCGGCATGGGCGTTTGCGGAGTGTCGGCGACGGTGGGCGCAGCCCCTGTCGTTCAGGCCAAGGCGGTCGAGATCGCCTACACCATCGGCACCATCCTGCTGTGGGGCGTCGGCATGATGTTCCTGTTCCCGGTCGTCGGCCACATCCTCGACCTCGGATACATCCAGTTCGGCGCTTGGGCCGGAACCGGCATCCTCAATTCGGCGCAGGTCGCGGGCGCGGCCCTGGCCTATCAGCCGGACGGCATCGAAACCTTGAAGGTCGCCGAGATCTTCAACATCACCCGCGTGCTGTTCCTGCCGATCATCGTGCTCTGGCTCGCCCTTTGGTATGTCAAGCATGAAGGCGAAATAGATGGCCAGAAGGTTAACGTCGGCAAAGTGATCATCGGTAAGTTCCCGCTGTTCGTGCTCGGCTTCATCCTGATGTTCGCCCTGTCTTCGACCGGCGTCTTCGCTCCCGCCCAGCACTACAAGGGCAAGTACTTTGACAGCTCCAACGTCAAAGCGAAGAAGATGATGAACGATAAGCAGATCGCGACGCTTACCGCCGAAGCTCCCAAGGTGCAAAGGGCCGACCGTCAGGCCGCCCTGGCCAGTCTCATCGAAAACCGTAAGATTCTAACGGTCGAGCAATGGGGCGTCATTCGCGGTCTCCACAACGCCAAGGTCCTTTCCAAGGGCGCCAACAAGATCATCAAGAAAGCGACCAAGGCGGTTCGTCATACGGCTAAGAGGATCAAAAAGTTCCGGCAATGGATCACGCTTCTCTTCGCCTTCGGACTGACCGGTCTCGGCATGCAGATCACCATATCCGCCATGAAACAAGCGGGCGGACAGCCGGCTGTGATCGGCGGAATTGTCGGCGCTACGAAAGCGATTGCGTCGTTGATTGTGATCGTCATGTTCGTTCGTGAAACCATTTAGCGGGAGTATGTTGAAATGACAGACAAAGACTCACAAAACATCGACCTGCAGGAAGAAGCGGGCGCCAAATTCCATCGTGGATCCGCTCTTTCCTTATTCAAGAGCGATCGTGCGGAGGATATGCTCGCGCTTCTTTTCGCGCTGTTGATCGCCCTTGGCGTTTACGTCCTGATCAAGTGATCCGGGCGGGTTGAACAGGAACCCCGGCGTCCTTGCGGGCGCCGGGGTTTCCTTTTTCTCGACGCTTGTTTCCGGGCTTATTTCCTCACGCCGCCTTTTTCAGAATTATATCCAGAATTATGTCCGGGCCTACGCCCCGGTTTACACCCCGGTTTACGCCCAGTTTATGCTAGGTCTATGATGGAGCCATGAACATCGACAAAATCATCCTCGCCAGCCACGGCACCCCCGGGGCCAAGGCCGCCGAAGAGGCG
>CAJXGZ010000145.1 GCA_913053795.1 uncultured Rhodospirillales bacterium
ACTGCGAGAATCTGACGGCGGCCTTGAATTTCGATGACGGCGGTCTCGCCACAATCGCCTATACGGCGCTCGGCGACGGGGCCATGGGCAAGGAATTGATCGAAGCCTACGCCGGCGGGTCGGTGATCGCCATCGACGACTTCCGAACGCTTTCCAGCGCCGAAAACGGCAAAATCAGAACGGGCCGCCGCAAGACCCAGGACAAAGGCTTCAAGGCGGCGCTTAAAGCCTTTACGGACGCCGCCGCCAATGGAGGCCCGGCCCCTGTGGACGAGGCGGAGCTGTTGGAAACCTCCATCGCCACCATCGCCGTGCTTGAGTCCTTGCGCTTAGGCGCGCGCATCGATCTTTAAGGAAAAGCTTTAATGGACGTGAACGCTTTTTTTAAATCCCAACTGGACGAACACCAGGAGGTGTTGGCCGCCACCCGCGAAAGCCTGGCTAAGCCTTTTGAAAAGCTGGTCCATGTTTGCCTGAAGGCGGCCCGCGGCGGAGGAAAAATCGTTTTTTTCGGCAACGGCGGCAGCGCCGCCGACTCCCAGCACCTGGCCGCCGAGTTGACGGTGCGCCTCAAGAAGGACCGGGCGCCCATCCCGGCAATCGCCCTGACCACCGACGCCTCGGCCTTGACCGCCATCGGCAACGACCTTGGTTTCGATGAATTGTTCGCCCGCCAGGTCCAGGCCCTGGTTCGCCCCGGCGACGCGGCCATCGGCTTTTCCACCTCGGGCGAAAGCGCCAACGTCATCAAGGGCCTTAACGCAGCCTTGGACATCGGCGCCGCGGCCGCCGGGTTCTGTGCTGGAAAAGGCGGCGCCATGGCCGATGTTTGCGATCCGATCCTGCTGGTTCCCGCCGCCGACACCGCGCGCATCCAGGAGATGCACATTACGCTCGGTCATATGCTGTGCGGCGCCCTTGAAGTGGAGTTGGGGCTGTTATGAGCGAAACCCTTATCACCCTCGTCCAATCACTGTCCGAGGCCCGCGTTCTTTGCGCCGGCGACGTCATCCTGGATCATTTTCATTACGGTTCAGTGGAGCGCATCTCGCCGGAAGCGCCTATACCGGTGGTGCGGCTGGAGCATGAGGACGCCATGCTCGGCGGCGCCGGCAACGTGGTGCGCAACTTGGCGGCGCTGGGCGCCGAGGCGCGTTTCGTCACCGTCGTCGGCAGCGATCGTGCGGGCGGGGACGTTGCGCGGCTCCTATGCGAAGCAAAAATTTCAGAAGCGGCGCTCGTTGACGATGACCGGAGAACGTCCGTCAAAACAAGATACCTCGCCGGAAACCAGCAGATGCTTCGCGCCGATAGCGAGACCATCGCCCCCTTAAGCCCGGGCATCCGGAAAAAGCTTGTGGCGGCGGCTTTATCGGCCATGAAGGACTGCGCCGTGGTTGTGCTTTCCGATTACGGCAAGGGGGTGCTTGACGGCGGCGTCGCCGCCGAACTCATCGCCGCCGCCGCAAAGGCCGGAAAGACCGTCATCGTCGATCCCAAGGGAACCGATTACAGCATCTACAAAGGCGCTCATGTGATCACCCCCAACCTTCGCGAACTCAGCAAAGCCACCCGCATGCCCGTTAAGGATGACGGCCAAATCGCCGCCGCCGCGAAATCCATTCAGGATATCGGAATCAAAGCGGTCTTGGCGACCTTGGGCCGGGACGGCATGGCCCTTTTCACCGAAGGCGGAGACTGCGTTCTGTTGGCGGCGGAAGCCTTGGACGTTTTTGACGTTTCAGGCGCCGGAGACACGGTTGTGGCGACGCTTGCCGCGGCGCTTTCCGTGAGCGCCGATCTTGCCGACGCGGCGGCGCTGGCCAATACCGCCGCCGGCATCGTCGTCGGCAAGGTGGGGACGGCGACGGTCAATGCCGGGGACATTATCGGCGCTCTCCACCATCATGACCTATCCAGCGCCGAGGCCAAGGTGATGGCCCTGGAGCAGGCCCTTGAGCACATCGGAAAGTGGCGGCGCAACGGCGTAAAAATCGGCTTCACCAACGGCTGCTTCGATCTTTTGCACCCAGGCCATGTTTCCCTTCTGGCCCAGGCCGGAAAAGCCTGCGACCACTTGGTGGTGGGCTTGAACAGCGATTCCTCCGTCAAGCGCCTGAACAAGACGGGGACCGAGCGCCCGATCCAGCATGAGGCGGCCAGGGCCACCGTGCTGGCGTCGCTGGCCAGCGTTCACATGGTGATTGTCTTTTCCGAAGACACGCCCCTGAAGCTGATCGAGGCCATCCGCCCCGACGTGCTGGTCAAGGGCGCTGACTACAAACTGGACCAAGTAGTAGGCGCCGACGCGGTGCGGAGCTACGGCGGCAAGGTTTTGCTCGCCCAACTGGAGCCCGGCCACAGCACCACCGGCACCATCGCCAAAATGGCGAAGTAACTCGCGCCGCGGGCCGATGAGCTCACTCGAAGCCCACGCAATATACGCATTAGCGTGGCTCAGCTTCGGCCTCGGCCATTCGCTGCTTGCCGGCGGCGGCGCGAAGAAGCGCCTATTCCCCGTATTCGGGTCCTTCCACCGCTTGAGCTACAACCTGTTCGCCGCCTTGCACATCGCCTTGGTCATGGCCCTTGGTTGGCGTCTGTTCGGCGCAATCGAGGCTTTCCAGTTGGCGCCGTGGGCGAGGAATGCGCTGTTGATCGGCTATGTTCTCGGCTGGGCGGCGTTCCTGTGGGCGCTCAAAGGGTATGACCTGGGTCTGCTTGCGGGAACTAAGCAGATTCGCGAACGCATGCGAGAGCCGCTGAAGCCCGCGGACGAGCCCCTGCTGATCGCGGGCGCGCACCGCTACGTGCGCCACCCCCTCTACGCCGGGGCTTTCCTGATCCTGTGGGGACGCATCAGTGACGAATTCGATCTGGCGACGGCGGCGTGGGCGTCTCTATATCTTGTCGCCGGAACCTTCTTCGAGGAGCGCAAGCTTCTGAGACTCTACGGCAAGGAATACGCGGACTATCGCCGCAGCACCCCGGCCTTCATCCCTTGGAGGATTAAAGGGGCCTGACCCCTTTAATTGCCAATTAAAGGGGTCAGGCCCCTTTAATTCGAAACGGCGGCGAGAAGCTTGTCCCAAAATCCTTTTTCCTTCGGATCAAGTTTTTGGCCCGCCCTTAGCCCCGCCCCCGGGCCCACACCCGGTAAAGAGCGCGGCGGCGCCCCTTGCAAGGCCGCGGCCATGAAATCGCGCCAGAGTTTGGCGGGCAGCCCGCCGCCGGTCACTTTCGCCATGGGTTTGCCGTTATCATTTCCCATCCAGACGCCGGTGACCAGTTCCGCCGAATAGCCGACGAACCAGGCGTCGCGGAAGTTCTGGCTGGTGCCGGTCTTGCCGGCCACGGGCCTGGGCAATCCGGCGGCCCGCCCGGTGCCCGATTTCATGGCCTCGGAAAGCATGGAATTCATGGCCGCCGCGTGGCGGGCGTCCATCACCCGTCCCGGCCCAGATCCCGAGCGGCGGTAGAGTTCCCGTCCCGAGGCCTCGCGAATTTCCTTGATGGCGTAGGGCCACACCCCGTAGCCGCCGTTGGCGAAGGCGGCGTAGGCCGCCGTCAACTCAATCAGGCCGACCTCGCCCGAGCCCAGCGCCAGACTGGGATCGGCCTTGAGATTGGACGTCAGTCCGAGCCGCCGCGCCACCTTGATGACATTGCCCCGGCCGGCGCCCTCGGAGACCCGCACGGCCACCGTGTTGATGGAGCGGGCAAGGGCCTCGCCCATGCTCACTTCGCCTTCGAAGCGGCGCGAAAAGTTGCGGGGACTCCACGTTCCGATGGTCAAGGGCGCATCGACAAAACGGCTTTCAGGCGACAGTCCGGCCTCCAATCCGGCCAAGTAGACAAAAGGCTTGAAGGCCGAGCCCGGCTGGCGCAGAGCCTGGGTGGCCCGGTTGAACTGGCTTTTCATGTAGTCCCGTCCCCCCACCATGGCGCTGACGGCGCCGTCGGGGCTCATGGCCACAAGGGCGGTTTCGGAGACTTTGAATTTTTTTGCGGTCTTGTCCAGCATGGCCTTGGCCTTGGCTTCGGCCAAACGTTGCAAGGCGGCGTTAAGGGTGGTGAGAACCACGATGTCCCTGTTACCAGGCGTCACATAGCCGGAAACCTGCTCCACCACCCAATCGGCGAAGTAGCGGGCGAACCCGCGTCCGCCTGAAACGGCCACCGAGCGCGTCTTTTGGGCCTTGGCTCTTTTCGCCTCCGCCGGGGCAAGGTATCCGGCGGCCACCATGTTGGCCAGGACCTGGGACGCGCGCTTTGCCGCCAACTTAGGATTGCTCCTGGGATTGTAGCGCGACGGCGCCTTCAAGAGGCCCGCCAGCATGGCCGCCTGATAGGTGGATAGTTGGCGAGCCGGTATGCCGAAATATTTTCTGGCCGCCGCCGCCATGCCGTAGACGCCGTTGCCCAGGTAGACCCGGTTGAGATAGACGGTGAGGATCTGGTCCTTGCTGAACTTGCGCTCCAGCCACAGCGCCAAAAGCACTTCCTGGGCCTTGCGCTTGATGGTGCGCTCCGGCGTCAGGAACAGGTTCTTGGCCACCTGCTGGGTGATGGTGCTGCCGCCCTGGACGATGCGCCCGGCCATGATGTTGGCTAAGGCGGCGCGGGCCAAGCCGATCACATCCAAGCCAAAGTGTCTGTAAAAGCGCCGGTCCTCGGTGGCCAGCACCGCCCGGGGCAAAGCCGGCGGCAGAGTCTCGAGGCTGACCGGCATCCCATAGAGATCGCCCATGGTGGCGATCTCGGAGCCGTCGGCGGCGAGGATGGTGATGGCGGGACGGCGCGTGGCGTCCAGCGCCTTGCTGACGTCGGGCAAGTGGTAGGCGTACCAAGCCGTGATCCCCATCAGGGCGATAAAACCCCATATGGCCGCGACAAAGACCCCCTGAGCAAGCGCTTTGAGACGCGTCTTGCGCTTGCGCCGCCGCTCCACCTTCCTTTTTCCACGCCTTTTCTTGGTCATGGAGGCGATTGTCCAACGATATCCGTTAGAAACAGGTTAACGGCGGCCTATACCAACCTTCATAAATAAAACGCCGGTTAGACGTCCAGATTGGCCACCTTCAGCGCGTTGTTCTGAATAAACTCGCGGCGCGGCTCCACCACATCGCCCATCAGGGTGGAGAAGACCTCGTCGGCGTCGCCGGTTTGGCTTTCCTTGACCTGCAACAGAGAGCGCGCTTCGGGATCCAGCGTGGTTTCCCAGAGTTGGCCCGGGTTCATCTCGCCCAGTCCCTTGTAACGCTGGATGCTTATGCCCTTGCGTCCCAGTCCCATGATGG
This sequence comes from uncultured Rhodospirillales bacterium, assembly GCA_913053795.1. Taxonomy (GTDB): domain Bacteria; phylum Pseudomonadota; class Alphaproteobacteria; order Rhodospirillales; family 2-02-FULL-58-16; genus CAJXGZ01. The sequence goes on from CAJXGZ010000145.1 coordinate 5,301, forward strand.
TTTCGACCAGGGATTGAGGGCCGGTAATGGCGTGTTCGTCTTCCTTGACGCAAAGGGCGCCGTGACGGGCGAAAACCTGCTGAAGCCGCCCCGCCATGCGATCCAGGCGCCGCGCTTCCAAACTGTTGATAAGGGCGCACCCAAGCACATGCCGCTCGGCCACGCCCCTTAAGGTGCGCGAGAACTCCAAGCCGCCATCGTCCGCCGCCACCGCCCCTTTCCAGCCGCGCTCTTCGGGGGTCTCCAGGGCGTCCAGGCGCTTGGCGATGGTGGCGGCGGTTTCGCCGGCGAGTTTGTTGTCGGAAAGAATTTTTGGATTGAGCGCCCCCAGGATTGCCGCCTGCTCCACCATTTTAAGCGGGACATGCTGGGCGAGATGGTCGAGCAGCGCCTTGGCCACGCGCGATTCTTCGACCAGCGCACGCAAATCAGGCCCCGCCATTTGCACGCCTTTGGAGGTAGTGAAGACGGCGGAGTCGTCAACCGCCACGCCGAGCAAATATTCCTCAAGGGCCTTGTCGTCCTTCAGATAAACCTCTGAATTGCCCTTCTTGGCGCGGTACAGCGGCGGCTGGGCGATATAGAGATAGCCGCGGTCGATTATCTCCGGCATTTGGCGATAGAAAAACGTCAGCAACAGGGTGCGGATGTGGCTGCCGTCCACGTCGGCGTCGGTCATGATGATGATCTTGTGATAGCGGCATT
>CAJXGZ010000146.1 GCA_913053795.1 uncultured Rhodospirillales bacterium
CGCCCGCTTCAAGCTGCCCCGCCCCATGAAGGGCCGGCCGGGTTGCCATTTTTCGTTTTCCGGCCTCAAGACGGCGGTCCGCCACGCCGCCCACGCCCTACCGGAAGGTGACTTTAAGGACCAGGACGTGGCCGACCTCTGCGCTTCCTTCCAAGCGGCGGCCGGGGACGTGCTGGTTGACCGGTTGGGCAACGGCCTTAAGCAATTTACCGATTTACTGGGAAAGCCCACCGCTCTCGTCGCCGCCGGCGGCGTCGCCGCCAACCAATATTTGCGTCAATGCCTGGAGGGCTTGGCCCAACAATGGGAAGTCCCCCTGGCCGCCCCGCCCCTGGCGCTATGCACCGACAACGCCGCCATGATCGCCTGGGCCGGGCTGGAACGCCTGCAACTGAGCCTGACGGATGATCTCGACTTCGCCCCCCGCCCCCGCTGGCCGCTCGACCCCGACGCGCCCGCCGCCGCCTATGCGGGGGTGAAGGCGTGAAGGGAAAAAATATTTGGGGCTGTCCCAGATAACTAGCCCATATGCTCTCTAACCCACTGCCTCAATTGCGATAATTGGATTTGTGGGTCACTGTTGTTAAAACGCCATTCACATTCCTTCAAGAATAGGCCGAAATGGGCCTTTGGAACACCATTGAATTTGCGCATGTGGCGCTTGGCCTGGTTCCAAAAATTCTCAATCCCGTTGATGTGGTTTTGTTTGTCTGCAAAGAGTTCGGAATGGTTGATCCGGAAGTGGTGAAAATCCGATACGTCCAACACGTTGTAGCCGCGCCAACAGTCCGAATAAACGATGCTATCAGGAACAACTTTGCGTTCAATGATTGGCAACAAGGTTGCTGAGGAGGCATCAGAGATGGTCTTCGTGTAGACCCTGCCACCGCGCTTTAGCAGGCCGAACACAGGGATTTTTCCGGCGGCTCCCCGTCCGCGTTTGCCCTTGCGCTTGCCGCCGAAATAGCTTTCATCCACTTCGATCTCGCCGCCAAACATGGCCTCGCTCTCCGCTTCCAGTTCAATAGTGATGATCTCGCGTAGACGGAGAAAGTAGAAGGCCGCTGTTTTGCGGTTCACTCCACATAGGCTTGAAGCTGTCCGGGCCGTTGTTCCCGCAACAAAATGCTCAATCAGCCGATCCTGTTTATATTTGCTAAGTCTACTCTTGCGCATAGTTCCCATGATAACCCCAAAACTCGGTTATCTGGGACAGCCCCAAATTTTATTACTTATAAAAAAAACCTGGAGGAGCCGCTGATCAGTTTCCGGTCAAGAAGCGGTCCACAAGCTGCTGAACGGTCGGAATAAAGCCGTTCTTGTAATAAGGATCTTTGGCGAACATGTAGGCGTTGTGACCGGCGAACATAAGGTTGTTATCCAGTTCGCCGCCGTGGGCGATGTCTTGAAGGGTTTTTTGAATGCAGAACGAGCGGGGGTCCGCCATCTTGCCGGTGGAGCCTTCTTCGTTTTCCGCCCAATTGCTGAACCTGCAGGCGCTTAGGCAGCCCATGCAATTCTGCTGATCCTTGAGAATTTCCGCCGCTTTTTCCGGGGTTACGAAAATAAGCGTGGAGTCGGGCGTTTTCAGGCCCTCGGTGAAGCCTTCCCCGATCCATCCATCGGCGCGGGCCTTGTCTTCGGGCTTCAGGTAAACCGGCCTTGCGCGGGCGCCGACGGGCAAAGCGGCGGTATGGCCGCCTTCTTCGGCGCGCTTGTAATCCACTTGGCGCTTATTGCGTTCCTCAAGCTCCTTAAGAAAGGGGTTCCTGACCGCCGAAGAATAGAAACCGGTCGGACTGAACTTGTTCAAGAATACGTCGCCATCCTTCAGTGAAAGCAGTTTCTTTTTCCAAGCGCCGCAAACCGGGCTCTCCCTGGTCAAGATGGCTCTGGTGCCGAATTGGAAGGCGATGGGTCCCAGTTCTTCATTGCCGATCCAATCTTGCCAATCGCGCAGATACCAAACGCCGCCGGCCATGACGATGGGGGTTTCCCCCTGACCGCATTGGCGCATGACGTCGCGCAAATCCTTGACGCGGGGGTAAGGGGATTGGGGCTCCTGATAGTTTTCGGAATTGCTCAATCCGTTATGACCGCCGGCAAGCCAGGGATCCTCGTAGACCACCCCGCCAAGGAGTTCTCCGAACTTGTAATACGCCCGCTTCCACAGAGCGTTGAAGGCGCGGGCGGAGGAAACAATAGGATAATAATAAACTTTGTATTTGGCGGAAATCTCCGCCACCCGATAGGGCAGGCCGGCGCCGCAGGTTATGCCGTGAACCAACCCCTTGGCGCCTTCCAGGACGCCACGAAGGATGCGTTCCGTTCCCCCGGCTTCCCATAGCACGTTGAGGTGGATACGCCCCTTGCCTTTGGATGTTTCGTGGGCGATGCGCGCTTGATAGATTCCGCCCCGAATGGCGTAATCGATGAGTTCTTCATAGCGTTGAGAGCGGGTTGATCCGTGATAGGCCTGAGGAATGATTTTGCCGTCCTCGCCGAAAGTATCCGGATTGACGCAGGAAAAGGTGCCGACGCAATTGGCCGCCGCCCAGGCCCCGGAGCTTTCGCCATTGGACACCGAGACGCCCTTGCCGCCTTCAACCAGCGGTAGCACTTCGCGTCCTGAAATGACAATGGGCTTAAGGGTCTTCACGGGAATGTACTCAACAATTCAAAACTATTTTTTTCCGGAAATGTCCTCGCCGGTCTCCTGGTCCACGGCCCTGAGAGACAGCTTAACCTTGCCCCGGTCGTCAATGCCGATCAGCTTGACCTTCACCATATCGCCGACCTTGACCACATCCGTTGTTTGGCCGACCCGCCCTTCAGCCAGCTCACTAATATGAACCAAGCCGTCTTTGGAGCCCATGAAATTGACGAAGGCTCCAAAATCGACGGTCTTCACCACCTTGCCGGTGTAAAGGGCGCCGATTTCGGGTTCGGCGGTGATGTTGCGGATCCAATCAATAGCGGCCTGAGCGGCGGCTTCATCGACGGCCGCCACCTTGATCGTGCCGTCGTCCTCGATGTCGATCTTAGCGCCGGTGGTCTCGCTGATTTCACGAATCATCTTGCCGCCCGGTCCGATAACCTCGCGGATTTTATCCTTGTTAATCTTGATGGTGGTGATCCTTGGCGCGTTGTCGCTGACTGAATCGCGCGCGTTTTTCAGCGCCTTGTTCATCTCGCCGAGGATATGCAGCCTGCCGTCGCGGGCCTGGCCAAGCGCTTGGCTCATGATGTCTTCGGTGATCGACGTGATTTTGATGTCCATCTGTAGCGAGGTGATCCCATTTTCCGTACCGGCGACCTTGAAATCCATGTCGCCGAGATGATCCTCGTCACCCAGAATATCGGACAGAACGGCGAAGCCGTCGTCCTCTTTTATCAATCCCATGGCGATGCCGGCCACCGGCCGGGTCAAGGGAACTCCGGCGTCCATCATCGAAAGCGAGGCGCCGCAGACAGTGGCCATGGAGGACGAGCCGTTGGACTCGGTGATCTCGGAAACAATCCGGATGGTGTAGGGGAAGTCTTCCTTGCTGGGCATGAGAGGACGCAAGGCCCGCCAGGCAAGCTTGCCGTGTCCGATCTCGCGGCGTCCGGTGAATCCGAAACGTCCGGCCTCGCCGACCGAATAAGGCGGGAAATTGTAATGAAGCAGGAAATGCTCGCGGTACTCCCCGGCAAGGGCGTCGATGCGCGCCTCGTCCTGGCCGGTGCCGAGCGTGGCGACCACCAAGGCCTGGGTCTCGCCGCGGGTGAACAAGGCGCTTCCATGGGTGCGCGGAAGAATCCCCACCTCGGCGGCGATGGGCCTGACCGTTTTGGTGTCGCGGCCGTCGATGCGCTTGCCGGTCTTGAGAATATCCCGGCGGACGATATCTTTTTCCAGGCTCTTAAAGGCGCCTCCAAAGGCGTCCTCGAGAATTTTCTGATCAAGACTCTCGTCCGCCTCCAATTCTTCGGTGACGCGGGTTTTAACCTTGGAAATCTTTTCGTGCCGCGCCATCTTGTCGGTCTCGCCGTAGGCCTTGCGAAGGTCGGCCTCGGCCATTTTGGCGACGCGCTTTGTGATTTCCTCAATCTCGGCCGGCGGCTCGGGCATGATGCGGGGCTCCTTGGCGCAAGCCTCGGCAAGCTCGATAATGGCCTCGATAACCGGCTGAAAAGCGTTATGGCCGAAGGTTACGGCGCCCAACATCACTTCTTCCGACAATTCCGAGGCCTCGGACTCCACCATCAGCACGCCTTCGCGGGTGCCGGCGACGACCAGGTCCAGATCGCTGCTGGACATTTCGTCAATCTGGGGGTTAAGCGAATATTCGCCGGAAATATATCCGACGCGGCAGCCGCCGATAGGCCCCATGAACGGCAATCCTGATAGGGTCAGCGCCGCCGAGGTCCCGACCAAGGCGACGATGTCGGGATCGTTTTCCAGATCATGGGTCAACACGGTGCAAATAATTTGGGTTTCACACTTGAAGCCCTTGGCGAACAAGGGACGGATGGGCCTGTCGATAAGGCGCGACGTCAGCGTTTCCTTTTCACCGGGGCGTCCCTCGCGCTTGAAAAAGCCGCCGGGAATTTTTCCGGCAGCGAAGGTCTTCTCCTGGTAATGCACGGCCAAAGGGAAGAAGTCGAGCCCTGGACGCGGCTTTTGCTCGCCAACGACGGTGCACAGCACCTTGGTGTCGCCGTAAGACGCCATGACGGCGCCGTCGGCCTGACGCGCGATTTTTCCTGCTTCGAGCACCAATTTGCGGCCGCCCCAGTCGATTTCCTTCCTGAATTCCTTAAACATCTTTATTTATCCTCTTTCATCCAAACAGTATCGTCGCCATACGAATTCGGCGTCGACTTTCATTACTTTTGATCCCGCGCCGTCATATTTCCGCATAAAACAGGTTATCTGCGCAGGCCCAGTCGTTGAACCAGCTGTTCATAGCGTTTGACGTCTTTTTTCATTACGTAGTCAAGCAAGCGCCGGCGCTGGCTAACCATCATCAAGAGCCCGCGACGGGAATGGTTATCTTTTTTATGGGTCTTAAAATGTTCGGTTAGATTTTGAATGCGTTCGCTCAGTATGGCGACCTGCACTTCGGGCGAACCGGTGTCGCCCTTCTTGACAGCGAACTCCTTGATGAGCTCCTGTTTCCGCTCCGCGGCAATCGACATCGTTTACTCCATTATCACAAGTTAAAAACACGAAGGGGACGAATTTCCCCACCTTCAAGCCTGGCCACCGCCACCGGTTTACCCCCGGCCATGGCGCAAACGACGGCGCCTTGTCCGATGTTTTCTAGGGGCGCCCGGTTCGCCACGGGCAACACCGGAATGGGTTGGCCGTACTGCAGCGAGCGGGCTTCCGCTTCCGTCAGGGCCAGCGCCGGGATGTCGTCCAGCGCGGTCTCAACGGGGAGCAGGAGATCCAGAAGGCGCGAACTATGCCCCAGAGCTTCAAGATTATCCAGGGAAATCGCCGTTTCTTCCGTAAAGGGTCCGACCCGGGTTCGCCTTAACATGGAAATATGGCCGACGGTTCCGAGCTTAAGGGCCAAATCCCGCGCCAAACCGCGCATATAGGCGCCCTTTCCAGACACTACCTCGAACTCTCCGTGATCATCGTCGGACATGCCGACCAGTTCGAATCTTTCGATACGGATGCGCCTGGGTTTAAGCTCCACCTGCTTGTCGGCGCGGGCCAACGCATAGGCTCTTTCGCCATTGACCTTGATCGCCGAAAAACGTGGCGGAACCTGTTCTATTTCCCCGGTGAAGGCGCCAAGCGCCGCCCTGATTTCGCTTTCAGTCGGGCGCGCGCCGCTGGTTCCGGTCACCTCGCCCTCGGCGTCGTCGGTGGCGCGCGCTTCGCCCCAGCGGATTTGAAAACAATACGTCTTTACGCCATCCATGGCGTAGGCGACGGTTTTGGTGGCCTCGCCCAGCGCCAAGGGCAAAAC
>CAJXGZ010000147.1 GCA_913053795.1 uncultured Rhodospirillales bacterium
CTTTTTTCAGTGAAGGGGGCGCCGGAGTCCGTCAGCCAGGGGGCGTTCCCGGCCTCCACCTTCAGGCCCACCGGCTTTTTCGACAGCAGGGCGACGATGATTTTCTTGGCGGCCGCGGGATTGGCGGCGCGCCAGCCCTTTGGCGGATCGTCAAGGGCCAGCCCGAACATGGCGTCTCCGGCGGTGGTGACGGCGGCGCCGCCTCCGGTCAAGGCGGTAATCGCCTGGGCCAAGCGATTGGCGCCTCCGTGGCCGCCGAGAAGGGGAACGGCGTAAGCGCCGTCAACGGCAACGGCGATAACGGGGGGCTCGACTCGTTTATCCTTAAGCAATGGCGCCAATGAGCGAATCAAAACGCCGGCGGCGCAGACGCCGACGATGGGCGTCCCTTTTTGAAACAGCGCCCGCAGCCGCGCGCCGACGTCTTCTCCGTTAAGATAATGGATGCGGGAATCCGGCAGAACCTTTTTAAGGCGTTCGGCCAATTCCAGTCCGGCGGGGCCCAGGCACGCAATCGCCGCGCCTTCGGGGACATCGAAAGCAGGCGCCTTCCCCTTGTGCGCCAGCACCATGGAGAAATAGGGCGCCTTGCCCTTGGCCCCGTCTGCGGCGTCACTCAAGGCCAGCATCCGTTCTCCGTCCATTCCGGCGCGCTCCACGTATCGGGTTTCGCTCATGGAAAGCCGGCCCAGAACGCGGCGCACCTTGTCCAGATGGCGGCCCACCTTCATGACGGCGGCGGCGTCGGAGCTTCTTAAGCGCGCCTCAAGCTCCGGCTCGGGCAGGGTGGCTGGGGCGACGACCAGGACGTCGTTGCGCGAAACCAGGGGCATGGCGGCGGCCGCCGCCACGGCGCCTAGAGACGACACGCCCGCAATGACCTCCACCGGATGGGCGCCCCCAAGCCGCTCCAGCAGATACATGAACGAGCCGTAAAACAAAGGGTCGCCCTCGCACAGCACCGCCACATGGCGCCCCTTATCCAGGTGGGCTGCTATTTCAGGGGCGTAGCGGTCGTAGACCTCCTGGCCATGGGACGGATCGGCGCACATGGGAACCGGCAGGGCGATTTCAATTTTTTCCCCGTCGAGATGCTCCTTGACGATGGTGCGCGCCAGACTATCGCCGCCTTCGGGCGACACGTAGGCGATGACGGGGGCGGCTTGGATGGTTTTCAACGCCTTCAGCGTCAGCAACTCCGGATCGCCGGGGCCGACCCCGACGCCGTACAGCGTTGCGCTCATTTCATCACCACAAGCTGGGTCACCGTCATCAGCGGCTTGAAGCCGGAGAAACGGCCCAGGGGTTCGGCGCGCTCGATGGAGATGCGGCTTATTTCGCCGCCGTGGGCGCTCAGGAAGGCCCGCAGCCGTTGTTCCGCCTCCAGGGTGACGGCGTTGGCGACGAGGCGTCCTTGGGGGCTCAGTCTGTCCAGGCAGGCTTCGAGAATCCCCTCGCCGGAGACCATGCCGCCGCCGATGAAGACGGCGTCGGGGGCCGGAAGGTCATCCAGCGCGTCCGGCGCCTGGCCCCCCACCACCTTCAGCCGCGGCGTTCCGAGCGCGGCGGCGTTTCGGGCGATGCGGGCGCAAGCTTCGGCGTCGCATTCGATGGCGACGGCCTTGGCGGTATTTTCGGCGCGCAGCCATTCGATGGCCACCGAGCCGCACCCGGCGCCGACGTCCCACAACAATTGCCGAGGCAGCGGCATGAGCTTGGCGAGGGTGACGGCGCGGACCTCGCGCTTGGTGATCTTGCCGTCATGCTCGAAGGCGTCGTCGGCAAGGCCGGGGGAGCGGGACAGGATCAGCGCTCCGGCTGAGGCTTCGCATTGAATGGCGAGGACGTTGAGGTCGGCGCATCGCTCAAAGCTCCAGTCCTCGGCCTTGCCCTCAAGGCGCCCCTCGTTTTCGCCGCCCATATGCTCGAGAACCGTCAGCACGCTGGGGCCGTAACCCTGCTTGGTCAGCAAGTCCGCCACATGGGCGGGGGTTTCGCCGTCACGGCTCAAGGCCAGCAGCCGCGCACCCGGCGCCGGGAACAGGTTGAAGGTCTCCAGGGGGCGGCCGTGAAGGGTCAGGGTCTGGACGTCGGGCAGCGGCCAACCCAAGCGGGCGCAAGCCAGGCTAAAGGCCGACGGCGCCGGAATGGACGTCATCTCGCCTGCGTCAAAGCGCCGCATCAGGGTGGCGCCGACGCCGTAGCAAAAGGGATCGCCCGAGGCCACAACGCAAACCCGGCGGCCACGGAATTCGGCGATGCGGTCAAGCGTCGGGCCGAACCCCGCCTCCCAGGTCATGGTCTCGGCGACGCCTTCGGGAACCTTGTCCAGGTGGCGGCCGCCGCCGACAAGAACCTCCGCCGTCTCGATCAGGGCGCGCGCCGCCGGACTAATGGCCTCAATCCCGTCCTCGCCGATGCCGACAATGAACAGCCAGGGGGTCATGGCCCCTCCACTAGGGCGTTGACGCAGGCCGCCGCCATGGCGCTGCCGCCGCGCCGTCCCATCAAGGCGATGAAGGGAACGGCGTGCGCACGTTCAACCAAGGCCCGTTTTGATTCGGCGGCGCCGATGAAGCCGACGGGGAAACCGCAGATCAACGCCGGGCGGGGCGCTCCCTCGGCCAGCAGCTCAAGCAGCCGGAACAAGGCCGTCGGCGCGTTGCCGATGGCGACCACGGCGCCTTCCAGGCGGTCCCGCCACAAATCGACGGCCGCCGCCGAGCGAGTGGCGCCTAAAGCCTTGGCCAGATCAGGGACTTTAGGATTGTTCAACGTGCAGATCACCTGGTTTTTGGAGGGCAAGCGGCGGCGGATGATTCCCATGGCGGTCATTTCCGCGTCCACAAGTATCGAGGCTCCGGCCTTCAGGGCGTCGCCGCCCTTTTCGCCCGCCCCGGGGCTGAACCGCAAATCCTCGATGATGTCGGGCATGCCCGAGGCGTGGACCAGCCGCCGCGCCACTTGAGCCGCGTCTCCGGGCAGGGAATCCAGGTCGGCCGCGGCGTTGATGGCCTCGAAGGAGCGCCGGTAGATTTCCTCGGGATCTCGAACGTAGTCAAACATCATCTTCCCCCTGATGGTGATGATGGTGATTGTGGTGATGGTCTTGGTTGGCGCCAACGCCGCGCACATGATGATGATGGCCCACTTGCGGCGCGCCCTGGTCGGCCTCGTAGCCGATGATTTGTTCGCGGTACTTGCACAATTGGCAGTTCATGACGTTTTCGCCGGTGAGCATTTCCGCCACCCGCTCAACGAAGCAGTCGATGACCATGGGGTGATCATTAAGGTATCCGGCCTTGAGGAATTCAATATGCGGATGATTCTTGGCCGCCGCGTCCGTCCAATTATAGATGCGCTGAACCAAAATGCCCGTGAATAGGAAGTAGGGAAAGACGATGATCCGCTTGAAGCCCAGCTTCGCCGCCTGCGCCAGCCCGGCGTCCACCAGGGGGGAGGCGACGCCGCTGTAGCTGACGCTGGTCCAGCCGAAGCCCATTCCCTCCCACAGCATGCGCGCTACCTTTGAGACGTTGGAGTTGGCGTCGGAATCGGTGGTTCCGCGCCCCACCACCATCAGCAATGCGTCCTCGCGCGGGACCGTATTGGGCGCGCTGTCCTCGGCTTCCTTGATGCGTTCGGCGGCGGCGGCGAGCAGTCTTGGATCGATGGCCAGTTCGCGCCCGTACAGCATCTCGATGCTCGAGTTGTCGGCGGCGAATTCGTTGACCTCGGAGGGCAGATCGTTCTTGACGTGGCCGGCGGCGAACAGCATCCCCGGCAGGCACAGGATTCGCTCCGCTCCGTGCGCTTTCAACTTCTCCAAGCCGTCGCGGATTACCGGGCGGGCGAATTCCAGGAAGCCGCTCTCGACGTCGTATTGGGGGAGGCGCTTCAGCAAATGTCCGGAAAGGGTATTGAACTGTTCCACGGCGCCGGCGTCGCGGCTTCCGTGGCCGCAAATCATCACGGCCGTCTTGGGAGAAGTGGTCATAGTGCTCCATCTCATCTATAAGGCGCCCATACGACGGCCTTACAAGGCTCCCGGCTAGGAGCGCGTTGCGCCGTGGTGTTATCCACCTCAAGCGGCGCGCAACGACGTCCGGAAGTCTTGTAAGACCGCCCTCTGGGTCATTTTTCCCGCCCCCTCCTACCGAGGGAACGGGAAAAGTGATCGTATGGGCGCCTTATAGATGAGATGGTGCACTACGCCTGGTCCTTGCCTTCGAGCGTCAACAACTTTGATCTCCGCCTGGTCAATGCCTCTGGGCGGGTTGGCGATTATACAGCCTTCGCCGGGAATGTGGAGCCCGTTATTTCGTCTTCAATATTGACTTGTTAATGCTTTGCGACAGTTTCTCCAGGTAGCGCGCGTCCCGCAAATCCGGGTTGTCCAAGGTTTTCGCGATCTTTTCCGCCAATTCCTTCATTTTGCCGCAAAACTCCTTGGCGTGGTCGTAGCGGCTGTCCGTCATGCGTTTCTGAATATCCTCCGTAACAAGCGATAGGCGGGTCATTCTCCGGGCGGCGTCTTCAAGGTTTTCGCCCGTTTCCACGCTGGCGGCGATTCGTTCCGCCAGCCATTCAATCTGATAGGCGCCACGCTCGATTTTTTGTTCGGTAATAATTTTCATCGCATTTTCAATGTTACGGGAAAGATTGCCGGCTTCATCGCCGCCCAGCGCTTTCGACATCAGAATATTGGGGACGTCTATCAGCGGGATTTTCTGTTCTCCGGGGGTGTCCGGGCGATCCTTTTTGCGCCGGTCGGGACCGATGTAATCGACGGTGACCACATACTTCCGCTTTCGAAGGGAAAGGCTATGGATGCGGAGCAGCAACTGGGCGCCGGAAATGGGGGTTATGACAAGGTCGTCGACGCCCGAATCAATGATCTCCTTGATGGTCTTGGGGGTGGGGGCGTCAATGACGACAATGATCTCGATGAAGGGGTTGCCGCCAATTTCATGATGGCGGATCTTGCGGATAAGGCCGCAAACCCGCCCATCTTCAAGGTTAACGTCGCAAATCAGCAAATCGACGCTGTTTTCGTTTGCGGCCTTGGCGATGGAGGCGATGCTTTTGACTTCCGTTATGGGTTCAAAGCCCGCCGCGTCCATGGACGGCCTAACGGCGCTCCGGACCTCATCGTCCATGAGCCCAAGGGTCAGGCGGGTGTTTTTGAAGTTATGCTCCATGGTTATAATTTTCCCCATAGTTATAACTTTCCCCGCCGTAGCTTTCCTGTCAACGCGGTTTGCTGGTAATATGCCCCTATGAGCGCACCTTCCCCATATAACGCCACGGTCATGGCGCGGATCGACATCACGCCCCGGCTGACTATTCTTCAGGTCAAGCCCGACGGTCCGGATTTCACCTTCACCGCCGGCCAATACACAGTGCTGGGACTTCTTGGCGGCGCGGCCCGAATCCCTGAGTCCAGGCCAGAGGACGCACCCGGGGAGGCCACAGAAAAAATGATCAAGCGCGCCTATTCCATTTCTTCCGGAAGCGTCACCCGGGAATACGTGGAATTCTACGTGGCTCTGGTTTCCGACGGCGCGCTGACGCCGCGCCTGTTCGCGCTGCACGGCGGCGACCGCATTTTCATCGGCGCCCGGGCCAAGGGGATGTTCACCATCGATAAGGTCCCAGACGGCCAAAACGTGCTCATGGTCGCCACGGGAACCGGCGTCGCCCCTTACATCTCCATGCTGCGCTCTCAAGCTCTTGGCCGCCCTCAGCGGCGCATCGCCATACTGCACGGCGCCAGCTATTCGTGGGACCTGGGTTACCGCAACGAGTTGGAGGAAATGGCCAGCCGATGCCGGGGCTTCGCCTACGCGCCGGTGCGCACGGTGGACGCCGAGGCGCCGCTCTGGATCGCGATCCACGCGAACGACGCCATGATCTCCGACATCCCGCCAGGCTTGGGCGGGCCGATGGCGCATCAGTACC
>CAJXGZ010000148.1 GCA_913053795.1 uncultured Rhodospirillales bacterium
ACCGCGTCGATGACGCCCTTCACGCCACCCGCGCCGCGGTCGAGGAAGGCGTGGTCGCCGGCGGCGGCGTCGCACTTCTCTACGCCGCCAAAGCCCTGGACAAGGCCAAACCCGGCAACGATGACCAGAAAGTGGGCATCGACATCGTGCGCCGCGCCCTCCAGTCGCCGATCCGCCAGATCGCCGAGAACGCCGGAAGCGACGGCGCCGTGGTCGCCGGGAAAGTTATTGAGAAAAACGATAGCAGCTACGGCTTCAACGCCCAAACCGGCGAATACGGTGACTTGATCAAGGATGGCGTCATCGATCCCACCAAGGTGGTGCGCACCGCCTTGCAGGACGCAGCTTCCGTCGCCGGTCTGCTGGTCACCACCGAAGCCATGGTCGCCGAAAAGCCCGAACCGAAGGCTCCCCCCATGCCCGGCGGCGGCGATATGGGCGGCATGGGCGGCATGGGCGGCATGGGCTTCTAAAACCCGCCATTCAACGCGCTATACGACCAAACGGGGCCGCGCTTTCAATCGCGGCCCCGTTTTTTTTATTTAGGCAGGCTGTAAGGGTCGTCGTAGCCGTCATAGGGCCAGGAGCGAAGAAGCTTCCATTCGCCGCCGCCGGCGTAGCCGAGCAGGTGCGAGGCGCTGGGCTTAAGGGTGACGCCCAAGGCCTTTTGCACGCTCTCTAGAGGCTCGAACGCCCAGGCGTGGGTAACGGACTGCTTTTCGAGCGCTTCCAGCAACTCGGCTTTCGGTCTGTTAACGACAGTGAACCTGTATAATGTTTTTAAATTACGCCCGGCGCCGGGACCGCTGGTCAACTCGTAATTTATGATCTGATCGGTCAAGCCAACGCCGCGCGGATCAATGATGGCCAGCCTGGAGCCCTCGGGCAGGGTTCGCGCCAAGTCCTGTCCCACCATTCGCATATGGTCCTTTTGCGGCCGGATATCGAAGCGCAGTTTATTTTTAGCCGCCACCGGCGCCGTCAGCACCAAGGCCACGCCGAGGACGGGAAGAAGCCGGTAAAGGACATGGTCTTTTCCCAGCCGCGGGCTTACGCGAAGGCGCCACAAGATGGCGGCGCCGTAGGCGGCGGCGACGCAGCCGATAAGGCCGAGCTGGATGTTGAAGCGCCAAAGGGAGGTGACCGTGAGGGCGTTGCTGCTGCCAAAAGCGGTGATGTAGAGAATCCAAAGAAAGAAATTGTAGCCGACGAAAACCGTTCCGGCGATAATTCCGAAACGGGCGAATCCGCCTTTGTAGCGCCAAAGAGCGTAAAGCGAGGTCAAGGAGATTACCGTCATCATTCCCAGGTAAGCGCCCTTTTTGCTGATGGTGATGAGCATTTTCTTGAGAATGAAAAACGCTTCCGACGTCATCCAATTGTCCACGGGAAGAAAATTGAACTCGCCATGCGCCAAGTATGTCTTGACGTGATAGCGCCAGGACAAATAAGCGATGATTCCAGGCAGGAGCATGACCGGAAGCAGTCTGAGGAGCGCCAAGAAACGAATTTTTGGATCCCTGAGCGCCACAAGGCCCATCCCCCCCAGCACGAGACCGAGAAGCGCCAGATTGGGCTGCTTGATGTTGAGCAGGGCGGCGGCGGCCCAGGCGAACTGCCAGGCCAGGCTTTTGGCGCGCTCCCTTTCCCCATCCGTCTTTGAAGCAAGAGCTTCAATGATTTTCCAGGCCAGCGCGCCGGCTGCCGCCAAGACCACGGCCGTCGCGCCGTCGGCGTAAGTGGTGAGAAATATCTTCTGAACGAACATGGTGGAGAACAAGGTGACGCCCAGCACGCCCAGGGCGGCCGCCCCCCAGCTCCGCGTCCAGTCCTCGGGTTTTTGCAGCCCCCGCCGGACCACGGCGAGATAAACCGGCCCAAGCAGCAAGAGCAGCAAAACATTGGCCATCGCCCCCGCGTTTTCGATAAATCCTCCGGAAAGCTTCGAGGAAAGATAGGTGATCAAGGGAAGGCCGTAGGGGTAGGCCGGATATACGGAAGGACTGACCGGCATATCCCCGCCCGGAAAGCCGTCATGGCGAAAAATATATTGGCTGTTGGGCAGCCATTGCGAAAACTCGTCCCATTGCGAGGCCTTCATGCTCGCCACCAGTAAAAGCAACGGCAAGGACAGCGCCAGGATTCGCCAAACAACGTGGGCGGCGCCTGGAATAACGTCCTCATTTCGGCGCCGCCGCCAAATCAGAAATGCTGACGGCAAGGCGGCGCCCCACAGGCCGGCGGCGATCCAGGTGAAGGGAATATGTCCGAAGACCCCTCCCAGGAGGAACGCCATATTGGCGATTCCCCAGCCGGCGAAAACGTCGACGGCGGCGAAACGTTTGCCGGGACAGGCGGCGGCGCCAAGCAGCGCGAAGACAGTCAAGGTGACAAGAACGGCGAGGAGATTGCCGAACTGCCCAAAGCTAGGGAGAAAATAATCGAGGAATGTCATGTAAGGAAGCCCGCCTGATTCACGCCCGCGCAAACTATTCCCTCACGCCGTTTTTCGCAAGCCGCCAATGACTTTCCGGACGGGCTCCATATAGGCCAATCTTGTGTAATGCTTTGTAAATACACTGACTTCGTGTAAGATAGAATTCTGACGTTGTCCTGACATCAATGGGCAATTAAGAGTTAAGGAGACCGCTTAAGTGAGCAATTCCGTTCTCTTGGTCGATGACAACTATCTTGCGCGCATGATGTTGGGGTCCATCATCGCCGAGACGCGGCCTGACTGGACGGTGAGCGAGGCGCAAAACGCGGAAGACGCGTTGCAGAGGATCGACGCCAACAGGGATGGTTTTGACGTCATATTTATTGATGTGGGTCTTCCGGGAATGAACGGTTTGGAATTGGCGTCCAAAATTCGTGAAAACGGCGTCACCTCGGCCCTTGCCGTGGTCACCGCCAATATCCAAAAACCGGTTCGCGAAAAAGCGGAGGCCCTCGGCGCGGCCTTCATCGAAAAGCCGTTGAACGCCGAAACGCTGGTGGATTTTTTTTCCAAGGTGGACAAGCTAGAAGAAAAATCATGATGGATTTATCGGAAATGCAAAGCGGCGCCATCAACGAGCTCATGAATATCTCCATCGGGCGGGCGGCTTCGTCCCTCAATCAACTGGTGAACGAGGAGATTCTCCTGACCGCTCCGCGCGTCCTCTTCATCAAGAGGGTTGAGGCGAGCAAGAAGATCAACAGCCTTTCCCTGAACGGCTCGTGCGCCGTATTTCAGGCGTTTTCCGGCCCCTTCGCCGGCGATGCGCTTTTGATTTTCCCGGAAAACAAAAGCGTGGAGTTGGTGCGCGCCATCATCGGCGAAGTGGCGCCGCTGGAGACCTTGACCGAACTCGAACACGACGCTCTGACGGAAGTGGCGAACATCGTTCTTAACGCCTCTCTGGGGAGCCTCGCCAATCTCCTTGAGATTGAGATATCCTGCTCCTTGCCTGAGTATGTGAAGGGCAATGGCGAGTCCATTTTTATGCTGAAAACAGGCTCACGCGAAAACGTCGGCATGGCCATGTTCATGGAAGTCGATTTCGTGTTGAAACAGCGAAAAATCAATGGCTACGTGGTTTTCGTGCTGGACGTGGACACGACGCAAAAATTCCTGGATTTGATCGACAATTACGTTTCCAGGATGATGATGTGATTTTCTTGGACCCCGCCCGGATATAGGTGCTGAAGTGAAAATAAAACTCGCCAGGCAACTGTTTGACGCCAGCGATTTCGGCATAATCCTTCTGACGCCGGAGGCCAAGATCGCGCTATGGAACGACTGGATGGCGCGCGCTTCGGGCGTCGCCGGCAAAGACGCCCTGGGGCGCAGCCTGGAAGAGGTTTTTCCCGGCGCCGTTTCCAGCCGCATTAAGCGGGCCATCTCCAACGCCCTGGACCAGGGCATGCCGTCACTGCTGTCCAGGAACCTGAAAAAAAATCCACTGCCGCTTTACCGCATCGCCTCCAAGAAAGGAGAGACAACCTTCATGGAGCAGCAGATCACCGTCAAACCCCTGCCCAGCGAGGACGGCCGGCGCCACGGCTTGATCCAGATCACCGACATCACCTTGGCGGTGCGGCGCGAGCTGGATCTGAAGCTCCATGCGCGCACCACCGAGGCCATTGTCGAAGGTTACCGCCTCAGCGAACAGCGCACCCACGCCATCGTCGACAACGCTTTGGACGCCATCATCACCTTTGACGAGGACGGCGTCATCGTCACCTTCAATCCGGCGGCCGAGCGGGCGTTCGGCTTCAAGGCCGAGCGCATCATCGGCAAGAACATCGAAACCCTGCTGCAATGGGAGCCTGAGTCTCATGCGCCCGGAGACGTTACGCCGGGCGGGCGGTGGCTGCGGCTGGCCGAGGGCCGTGAAGTGCGCGAATGCGCCGGCCATCGCCGCAACGGCGACGTCTTTTCCATGGAATTGAGCGTCGGCCTGATGGAGGTGGATGGACACCGCATGTTCATCGCCATGGCCCGGGATATTTCCCGGCGCAAGCAGGCCGAGAAGCGCATCCAGTATTTGGCCCACTACGACACCCTGACCGGCATGCCCAACCGGGCGCTGCTTCAAGAGCGCTTGAGCCAAGCGGTCATTCAGGCCAAGCGCACGGGCGGCCTGTTCGGCTTGATGATGCTGGATTTGGATAATTTCAAGGAGGTCAACGACACCCTTGGCCATCAGGTGGGGGATCTGTTGCTGGTCGAATCCGCCAAGCGGATCAGCGCCGTGGTGCGCGAGAGCGACACCCTGGCGCGGCAGGGCGGCGACGAGTTCATCGTGCTTTTGACCAACTTGGCGGATAGGGACGGCGTCTCCACCGTCGCCAAGTCCATTGTCAAAACCATGGACAAGCCCTTTGTCCTGCAGGATTGCGAAGTCAAGAGCAGCGTCAGCATCGGCGTCACCATCTTTCCCAACGACGGCGAGGATACCGGGCAACTGCTGAAGAACGCCGATCTGGCGCTCTATCGCGCCAAGGCCAAGGGACGCAACACTTTCCAGCTCTACGTCCCCGAGATGGACGCCAAGGTCCAGGCCCACAAAACCATGGAGCAGGAATTGCGCCAAGCCCTGGAAACGGGGCGCCTGGCGTTGCACTACCAGCCGCTGGTCAACGCCAATAACGGCGTCATTTCCGGCGTCGAGGCCCTGGTCCGCTGGAACCATGTCCGGCGCGGCAACATCGTGGCGCGGGAGTTCATTCCCTTTATCGCCCGCACCGAGCTGATGGCGCCCCTCGGCGAATGGGTGATCCGGCAGGCCTGCGCCCAGGCGCGCCTCTGGCGCGACGCCGGTCTGCCGCCGGTCCCCGTTTCCGTCAACCTGACCTCCGGCGAGTTGTGCCGGAAAAATTTGGCAGGCGGCGTCGCCGGCGCCTTGCATGACGCCGGACTGGAGGAATCCGCCTTGCGCCTTGAGTTCGGCGAGGACGCCTTTTTCCTTGCCGTCGAGCGCAACCCCAAGGCCCTTGCCGAGTTGCGCGAGATGGGCGTCGGGCTTTCCATCGACAACTTCGGCGCCGGCGCCTCGACCCTGGACTATCTGAGAGGCCACCCGGTGGACCAGATCAAGATCGACCCGTCCTACCTCAAGAAGGTGGGCGACACCGTCCGGGGCGCCGCCTTGTTCGCGGCCATGGTGGAGCTGGGCCACAGCCTCGGCTCGACCATCGACGTCGAAGGGGTGGAGACCTTCCAGCAGTTCGAATTCGTGCTCAGAAACAACGTCGAGGAGATGCAGGGCTTCTACCTCAGCCACCCGGTTACGCCTGACGCCATGACCGACATGCTGCGGCTGGGCAAGCCGTTGGCGACCATGGACGTAACCAGGCTCTTTCGCGGTTAATCCTTCAAAAACGTCCGGGTTTCTTTTATCGCTTCGGCCAGTCCTAGGCGCCG
>CAJXGZ010000149.1 GCA_913053795.1 uncultured Rhodospirillales bacterium
GGCGGCACCGAAACCTGGATGCGCCTCCAAGCCGCCCACGAACTGTCCCAAGCCATGAAAAAAGCCGGCCAAATCAATGTGCAACGCCTGTCCCCGGCGGCGTGATTGGGCGAAAAGCAAGACGTTTATTCCAGAGCTTTCACCCCCACAAATAAAACGGGGCGGCGCCCCGCGCCCCATTGGAATTAAGTGAGGTGGCGCTGAAACTCCCTGTTAGCTGACGTTTCTTCGTATTATGCTGGTTTCCCTCACGGTCGCGGTCATAATCGCGAGCGGACATTTAAGAGACGCCTTGTGATTGCCGGGATAATATTGTTAACCGCCTGGGGAGTGAGGGGCGATGGTTGTCCCCATGTCGGCGGCGTTTCCGGAATCGGCGCGGGTTTGAGCGTGAAAGAATGCGAACAAGAGCCACGATAAAACACTTCCTGTGGATGTTCCTTCCCTTATCCGCCGTGATGGGGGCGCTGTCCGTCTATTATTTACATGTCGAAGTCCAGAATGAAATCGATGTCCTCAAGACCAAGGAAACCCTAACGATCAATCTCGGGGCGGAGGCGATGAGGAGGGACATCATCGTCACCACCTCCGACCTCGCCATCATCGCCGAACACGCCGAATTCGGCCGGATGGGCGAACGGATGAGCCGTAATTCCAAAGCGTCTCTGGCGCAGAATTTCAGGTTGATTCTGGAGAAAAAGCGCCTCTACGACCAGGTCCGCTTCCTCGACGAAAAGGGTATGGAGGTGGTCAGGGTCAACTTCAACCATGGTCTTCCCGCGGTCATTCCCGAGGAGCGGCTGCAAGACAAGGGGAAGAGATACTATTTCAAGGATACGTTCCGCCTCGAACACGGCGAGATGTTCCTTTCGCCCCTCGACCTCAACATCGAGCATGGAAAGATCGAGCGGCCTTTCAAACCGATGGTGCGTATCGGCGCTCCGGTTTTCGATGGCCGGGGCGGGAAACGGGGGATCGTGCTGCTCAATTTCCTGGCCGAGGGACTGCTCCATGATTTCGCCTCCACCGTCTCCTCCCTGGTCGGCCAGGCCATGGTTCTCAATTCCGATGGATACTGGTTGCTCGGTCCCCGCCCCGAGCAGGAGTGGGGCTTCATGTTCGGAAACGACGACACCTTCGGCAAACAGTTTCCCAAAACGTGGGAAACCATCCTGAAGGTGGACAGCGGGCAGTTGGAGACCGATGACGGTCTGTTTACGTTCACCACGATCCGTCCCCTGTTGGCGGGGCAGCGTTCGAGTTCCGGGGCGTCGAAGGCTTTCAGCCCCAGCGTCTATAACATTGAGAACAAACACTATTTCTGGAAGATCGTCTCGCGCGTTCCTAACGGCGTTCTCGGCGGCATTACCGATGACGTGGCGGGAAAGGCGATCGTGATCGTCGGTCCGTTATACGGAATTCTGATAGCCGGCGTCTGGGGATTGGCGCTTATGATGACGCATCGCAAGGAGGCGGTAACCGCCTTGGCCGCCGCCAAGGAAGACGCCGAGGTCGCCAACCGCGCCAAGTCGGACCTGATCGCCAACATGAGCCACGAACTCAGAACCCCGCTCAACGCCATCATCGGATTTTCAAGCACCATGAAGTCTGAAACGTTCGGCTCCCTCAGCGAAAAATATATGGAATACGCCAACGATATTAATAGTTCCGGCGAACACCTGCTTAAACTCATCAACGACATCCTCGATGTTTCGGCCATAGAGTTAGGCAAGCTGGAGCTTCATGAAGAAAACCTGGATGCCGGCAAAATCGTTGGAGCCGCCATGCACATGGTTAATAGCCGCGCCATTGAAGGAAACATCAACCTCACCGGCAATGCCGATGACGGCCTTCCAATGCTTCATGCCGACAAACGGCGGTTGATGCAGATATTGCTCAACTTGGTGTCCAACGCGATCAAGTTCACGCCCTCTGGCGGCGAGGCTTCATTAACCGCCTCGCTTGATGGCGAAGATGCGCACGTTTTCACCGTGACCGATACAGGCATCGGCATGGATGAGGAAGAACAGGTCAAGGCTATGTCTAAGTTTGGCCAAGTGGACAGCGGTCTTAACAGGAAACAGGAAGGGACTGGCCTAGGCTTGCCGCTTACCCGGGAGTTGGTTGAACTTCACGGAGGGACGCTTGAGATCGAAAGCGAAAAAGGCAAGGGAACGTCCGTTACAGTGCGCTTCCCGCCAGAAAGAACCGTGGCTTCCTGAGAGAGAAATAGCCCCCCAAATCCCCTCTTGGCGCGCTCTTATAAAATATGCCCTATGCGGCTTTCGATAATCCGGGTATAAATTAAAGGTGCGCCTGTTGATCCCTGGCGTGGGGCTGGGATCCGGGTTAATCGGAAATTCGATATGTCTGTAAACGCGAAACCGGTTTCAGCCGGAGATGATGAATCGCTTTCAAAGGCGGCCAGGCTGAAGGCGATGATTCAGTCGCCCGGGCTTGAGTTCCTGATGGAGGCCCATGACGGGCTGTCCGCGAAAATCGTCGAGGAGGCCGGGTTCAAGGGTATTTGGGCGTCCGGCCTGTCGGTGTCGGCGGCCTTGGGCGTGCGCGACAACAACGAGGCCTCGTGGACCCAGGTGCTTGACGTGCTGGAGTTCATGACCGACGCCTCATCCATTCCCATTCTGGTGGACGGCGACACCGGTTACGGCAACTTCAACAACTTCCGCCGGGTGGTGCGCAAGATGTGCCAGCGCGACGTCGCCGGCGTCTGCATCGAGGACAAGCTGTTTCCCAAGACCAACTCGTTCATCGGCGAGGGCCAGCCGCTGGCCGACATCGACGAGTTCACCGGTAAGATCAAGGCCGGAAAGGACAGCCAGACCGACCCCGACTTCTGTCTGGTGGCGCGCATCGAAGCGTTGATCGCCGGTTGGGGCCTGGACGAGGCCCTGCGCCGCGCCGAGGCCTATCACCAGGCCGGGGCCGACGCCTTGCTGATCCACTCCAAGAAGGCGGTGGCCGACGAGGTTCTGGCCTTCAAGGCCGAATGGGGCGACCGTTGCCCGGTGGTGATCGTTCCCACCAAGTACTTCGACACCCCCACCGACAAGTTCCGCGAGGCCGGAATCTCGGTGGTCATCTGGGCCAATCACAACTTGCGCGCCTCGATCACCGCCATGCGCGACGTCAGCCGCCGCATCCTGCGCGAGGAAACCCTCGCCGGCATCGAGGGCGGCATCATCAGCGTCAAGGACATCTTCGAGATCACCGGCGACGACGAACTGGCCGAGGCCGAAAAGCGCTACCTGCCCTCCAAGGGCGACCAGCCGAGGGCCATCCTTCTCGCCGCTTCCAGGGGCAGCAAGCTGGGCGATCTCACCAAGGACCGTCCCAAGTGCATGATCGACGTCCGCGGCCAGCCCCTGTTGCGCCGCCTGGTGGAGACCTTCAACGAAGGCGGGGTGCGCGACATCACCGTGGTCCGCGGCTACAAAAAGGACGTCATTAACCTGCCTTCCATCAAAACCATCGACAACGACGTCTTCGCCTCCACCAACGAGGTGGCCAGCCTCGCCTGCGCCGCCGACGATATCCAGGAGGAATGCCTGATCGCCTACGGCGACATCCTGTTCCGCCATTATATCCTGGACCGCATCAGGGCCGCGCCCGGCGACATCGTGCTGGCGGTCGACGCCATGTGGGAGCAGCGCCAGTCCGATGATAAGGATTGGGTGCGCGACCTTGTTTCATGTTCGCAGAATTTCTCAACCGGCTACCTGGACGAAGAGCACGCCTCTCTCACCAATATCGGTCCCGGCCTGCGGGGTGATGAAATTCAAGGCGAATGGATCGGTCTCGCCAAGCTCACTGCCGAAGGCTCAAAAATGGTGCGGGCCAAGATGGAGGCGTTGCGCAAGGACGGCGGCCTACAGAAGGCGAGCATGGTGGATCTGTTCGCCGGGATGCTGGAGGACGGCTGCGATATTTCGGTTATCTACGTTACCGGCCATTGGCTGGACGTGGACAACATGGCCGACCTCGCCAAGGCGGGTGAGTTCCTGTGATCGAAGCCGATGCGTTTTTGCGGCCCGCCCTTGCCGCGGGATTTAACTTCTATGCCGGCGTTCCTTGCTCTTTGCTGACCCCTCTCATCAACCGCGTGATCGGCGACGCGTCCCTGACCTACGTCGCCGCCGCCAGCGAGGGCGAGGCGGTGGGAATCGCCGCCGGCGCTTGGCTGGCCGGACGCAAGACCGTGGTCATGTGCCAGAATTCAGGCCTCGGGAACATGGTCAATCCCTTGACGTCCCTGAACTTCCCGTTCCGCATCCCGACCTTGTTGATCGTCACCTGGCGCGGTGCGCCGGGAATGACGGACGAGCCGCAGCATGAACTGATGGGCGAGATAACGCCATCCATGCTCGACGTCATGAAGATTCCTCACCAGCCGTTCCCGGCGCGGCCAGAGGATGCGGCCCCGGCGTTGGCCGAGGCCCAGGCGGTGATGGATAAAACGGACCTTCCCTTCGCCTTCATCATGCGGAAGGGCGACGTGGCGCCGGAGGATCTGGCGCCGCTGAAGGCCGATCCGGTCCCCCGCGGCCGTCTTGAGGACTTGCGCGGCGGGGAAGGGGAGGCGCCGCCGGCGCGCATGGCCGCCCTTGAACGCCTGCTGGCGCACCTTCCCGATGAGGCGGCGGTCATCGCCACAACGGGAAAATGCGGGCGCGAGCTGTTCACCTTGGCCGATCGTCCCCAGCATCTCTATCAGGTGGGGTCCATGGGCTGCGCCGCGCCCAGCGCTCTCGGCGCCGCCCTCAACGTCGCGCGTCCGGTGGTGGCGCTGGACGGCGACGGCGCCGCCCTGATGAAAATGGGCGCCATGGCCACCATCGGCTCCTTGGCTTCGAAAAACCTGATTCACATCAT
The DNA here is from genome assembly GCA_913053795.1 of uncultured Rhodospirillales bacterium. Taxonomy (GTDB): domain Bacteria; phylum Pseudomonadota; class Alphaproteobacteria; order Rhodospirillales; family 2-02-FULL-58-16; genus CAJXGZ01. The sequence goes on from CAJXGZ010000149.1 coordinate 4,894, forward strand.
TCTTGACAACGGAACCTATGATTCCACCGGCGGACAGCCGACGGCGTCGGCCAATGTGGATTTCGCCGCCGTCGCCGCCTCTTGCGGCTACGCCGCCGCCTTTTCCTGCGATGGCCTGGACGGCTTCGGACTTGCCGTGGAGAAGTCCCTCTCGGCGCCCGGCCCGCGCCTGATTCATATGTCCATTTCCCCCGGATCCATGTCCGGTCTCGGCCGTCCCTCCATTAAGCCCCCAGAGGCGGCGCGGCGTTTCAAGGCGTTTCTGGCGTGAAAATAAATATGGGGAACACCCATCAGCCATAACACTTGGATACACCGCGCCATGCGCGTCGCTTTGGTGCGCCCTTTGGTGGGAACGGCGGTCACGCCCAATCATTTAACCACCGTGCGCCTGGCCACCGGCTTGGCCGCCGCCGTCTGCCTGGCGGCCGGAAAAGCGCCGTGGTGGGACATCGGCGCCGGTTTGTTCGTGTTGTCGGTTCTCTTTGACAGGGCCGACGGCGATTTGGCGCGGCTGACGGGAAAATCCAGTCCATGGGGGCACGCCTATGACTTGGTTTCCGACGGCGTCTGCAACTCCCTGGTTTTCGTCGGCCTGGGCGTTGGATTGATGAACAATGGATTTGGTCCGTGGGCGGCGCCCTTGGGCGTTCTCGCCGGCGCCGCCGTGGCCATCATCCTGTGGCTGGTGATCAGCATGGAGTCCATTGGCGGACAAAGGGCGGCGGAGCTGAAAAGCGTCTCCGGATTCGATTATGACGACGCCATCCTAATGGTTCCCGCCGCCATTTGGTTCGGCTGGCAGGAAGAGTTGTTGATGGCCGCCGCCGCCATCACCCCTCTCGTCACCTTGTTATTCGTCTGGATGTACTTCAAGAAGAAGCGGGAAACGCTCTAGAGCATTTCCGGACCAAATTGACCCATTCCGACAGGCCCTTTCGGCCCATG
>CAJXGZ010000150.1 GCA_913053795.1 uncultured Rhodospirillales bacterium
CCGGCCAGCATCCGCCGGCGCCTTCGCCAACACCTTGCGCGAGTTCGAGACACTGCGGGATTTTTTTACATCGGCGACCCTGGCGGCGCTCGTAGACCTACCGTTTGTTATCCTCTTCATTTTCGTGATCTACCTGATCAGTGGGCCCGTGGCCCTGGTTTTGGCCGTCGCGGTGCCGGTGATCCTGCTCTACGGGCTCATCATCCAGATTCCCCTCAGCGCGGTGGTGCGCAAGAATTTTCGCGAGACCGAGCGGAAACACGGGGTCCTTGTTGAGACAATTAACGGTCTTGAAACCATCAAGAGCATTGGCGCCGAAGCCCGCATGCGCCATCTTTGGGAAGAGCTCGTTGGACTCACCGCGCGCTCAAGCCAGAAGTCCCGCGCCCTTTCCATATCGGCAACGAATTTCTCGGCGCTAAGTCAACAATTGGCCACGGTGGGCGTAGTGATTTATGGCGTCAATTTGGTCGCCGAGGGCGAAATAACAATTGGCGCCCTGATTGCCTGTGTAATTCTTGGAGGCCGCGCCATCGCGCCGATTTCGCAAGTGGCGCAGCTGCTGACCCGGTTTCATCAATCCAAGGCGTCGCTACAGGCTCTTGACAAGATCATGAAGGCGCCGGTCGAGCGGCCATCATCCAAATCGTTTCTCCACCGCCCCAGCCTTCGCGGAGAAATAACCTTCAAGGACGTTTCCTTTTTATATCCAGGCCGGGACGAACAGGTGCTCAAGAATCTAAGTTTCACGATCAAATCGGGCGAGCATGTGGGATTCATCGGCCGGGTCGGTTCCGGCAAAACCACCGTTGCCAAGGTGATCATGGGATTGTACGAGGTGGAGGAAGGGGCGGTATTGATTGACGGCACGGACATTCGCCAGATCGACCCCGTCGATCTGCGCCGCGCCATCGGTTACGTTCCCCAAGATCCGTTTCTGTTTTTTGGCACCGTCCGTGACAACATTTCCGCCGCCGCCCCTTACGCCGACGACGAGAGTGTGCTGACGGCGGCGCGCATGTCCGCCGTAGATGATTTCGTACGCCAGAACCCGCTCGGTTATGACCTTCCGGTAGGAGAACGCGGCGACGGGCTGTCGGGCGGCCAGCGCCAATCCATAACCATCGCCCGAGCTCTCCTGCTCGAACCCCAAATGATGGTTCTCGACGAACCCACCAGTTCAATGGATTCCCGTTCGGAAACGGCCTTAAAGAAGCAGCTGAAGGGCGCCTTCACGGAGAAGACCCTGGTGTTGGCGACCCACCGCGCCTCGATGCTTTCCCTCGTCAACCGGGTCATCGTACTCGACGGCGGACAGATCGTCGCCGACGGACCGCGCGACACCGTCCTTGAAACGCTGGCCGGCAGCCGCCTTTCGACGGCAAAACCGAAAGGTTGAATCCATCATGTCTCGCACCGAGGATACAGACTTCATGAGGGACCTGCGGGCGGCGTATATTCGCCCCCCGCGGACCTCGGCAAGCCTGTTGTTGATTAGCATCATTATTTTTTTCATCTGGGCCGTGTTCTGGTCTCGTGACGCCACTCTCGACGAGGTCACCAACGGCTTAGGTCAGGTCATTCCCTCTGGCGACGTGCAGGTGATCCAGAACCTTGAAGGTGGAATTGTCTCGGAAATCATGGTGCGGCAAGGGGACATCGTTAAAGAAGGTCAGGTTCTGGTCGTGATCGATGACACCCAGTTTCGATCCAGTCTCCTGGAAGACAGGGCCAGGCACCATGGCTACATGGCCGCCGCCGCCAGGCTGAAAGCCGAGATAGATGAGAGCGATCCGGTTTTTCCTAAAGAAGTGATCGATGAATATCCAGATTTGGTGAAGGGAGAAATCGCCCTTTTCAAATCCCATAACGAAGAGTTGAGATCCTCACTCGCCGTCCTGCGGGACCAATTGGACCAAAAGAAGCAAGAGGTCGTGGAGCTCCGCGGTCGGATCGATCAGTTGACGGAAAGTTATAATTTGGCCCTTGAGGAATTGGCGATCGTGGAGCCCTTGGTCAAGAGCCGCGCCACCTCTCGTATGGAGCTGATCCGTCTGAAACGGGAAATCAGCGACATCGAAGGCAAGTTGAAGGCGGCCAAACAAGCCGAGCCCCGCATCCTCTCGGCTTTGTCCGAGGCGGAACGCCGCATTGAAGAACAGCGGGCCGTGTCCAAGTCGAAGTCGCTGGCGGAACTCAATGACGCCAAGGTCAACATGGCGGCCCTTTCCGGAACTTTGACATCGGCCAAGGACCGGCTCAGCCGGACCGAAGTTCGTTCGCCCGCAAACGGAACCGTTAAACAAATTCATGTCAACACGGTGGGGGGGGTGGTTAGGCCGGGAATGGACTTGGTCGAAATCGTTCCCCTGGAGGACAATCTTCTGGTTGAGGCGCGAATCCGACCGTCGGACATCGCGTTCCTTCATCCCGGTCAGGAGGTTAAGGTCAAGATCACTGCTTACGATTATACAATCTACGGATCGCTCGACGCAAAACTGGAACAGATCAGCGCCGATAGCATCACCGACGAGGAAGGTGAGAGCTTCTACGAAATCCGGGTGCGGACGGACCGCAACTTTTTGACCCGGGGCGATGAACGGCTGCCCATTATTCCCGGAATGATCGCCGAGGTGGATGTGCTGACGGGGAAGAAAACGGTCTTTGATTACTTGATGAAGCCGATCCTGCGCGCGCAACAAAAGGCGTTGCGGGAGCGCTGATTCCAACAGTTGCTAGAGAGGATAAGAAAACTCAGATGCCCTACGTGATACGAGACGCAGACGGCAGGATCAAGGCTATCTACAACGCGCCGAGGCCGGACGCGGAAGAGGTGCTTCCCGCCGACGATCAAGAAATCCTGGCTTTTCTCGGGCACGACAAGAGGTCTGGAGACAAAGCCGCGCCTCTTCTCAAATCCGATGCGGACATGGCGCGGGTTACAGAGGATTTGGTCGAGTTGTTAATTGAAAAAAAAACGATCCGGATTACGGATTTTCCCCGGGGCGCTCAGGAGAAGCTGTTGAAAAGAAAGCGCCTGCGGAATCGGCTAGGCGACACCGTCGCGCTGGTTGAGGAAGAGGAAATTATTTGATTCAACTGACGAAGCCATATTAAGCGGGCGTCACACCCAGCGCTTTTTATTCGTCTTTTGTCTACTTCACGGGCGTCTCTGTTTCCACACTGACGTCGGTCCCCAGTGTCGCCAACAGTTGGCCCATGGTCGCAAGCACCCGGTACAGAGCAAACATGCGCTGGAGTTCCCCATCCACCATGTCGACCTTCGTCTGGAACAGTTCGTTTTCCACATCGAGAAGGTCGAGCAACGTACGCCGGCCGATATCGAACTGCTGGTGATAGGTGCGCAATGCCTTGGAGCTCGCTAATACTCTCCTCTCTAGGATCGGGAGCCTCTCGGAGGCCACCAGCATGGCGTTGAAGTCAAGCCGCATCTGTTCCTCGACCAAGCGCCGTTTCTCAGCTTCTAACTGCGTTGCTTGGCTGACTAATTCGACGGCCCTCTTCCTGCGCGCCAGATCCTGTCCCCCTTGGAAGAGGTTATAGCGCATAACCGCCAGGGCCTTGAATTCCATGCTGGGACCCCGGACGCCGCCCGTGTCTTCGGACCTGTTTTGGGTGACTTCGATGTTTAAGTTTGGATAAAACGGCGATTCAGCACTCCTGAGGTCGGCCTTGTTCGCCTTCACCGTCTCGGTGGACGCGCTCAAGCCCGGATTGCCCTCAACTGCCGCTTTAAGCGCATCTTCTATATTCGCGGGCAGTCCCGACGCCGGTATGCCCGGCATCTCCAACTCGTCGGGCGCGGAGCCCACGGCCTCCATGTAATCGGACTCCGAATCCCGCACGTCCCCGCGGAATTGCACCTGCCGGGCGAGGGCCAACGCCAGTCGGCTTTCCGATTGATACAACGCGGCGCCGTTTGCGCCGCCCGCCTTTTCCTTTCTCTTCACTCTTTGATATATTTCCTGGTGCTTTTCGACGTTCTCATCGGCGAAGCTGAGCAACGTCCGGTTACGCACCACTTGCAGGTAAGCTTGGATGGCGCGCAGTCCAATCACCTCGCGGGCGTCAAAGAGGTCATAGCCCGCCACCCTGGCGCGCTTTTGCGCCGCCTCGGTGCGGTTCCAGGCGTCGAACCCGTCGAACAGCATCTGCGTGACGATGAGTTCTTCCTCTTTATGCCAAGCGTTCACCGCCGACTTGCCGCCGGAAGGGGAGAGGAGGGGGGTGTTGCCGCGGGTGGCGCGGCCCCGCGTCAAACTATTGTTGACGCGTTCGGTGCCGGTTTGCACCCGCAGGTCGACAGTGGGGAAGAAGGCGGAACGGGCGTCCCACACGTCTTCCTCGGCGGCTCTCTTGGAAGCCTCGACGGCGCGCACCTTGGGATGGGCGCCGACAGCTGCGGCTACCGCCTCTTCAAGCGTGGCCGCTCCCGCCGCGCCGGCCGCGAAAGCCGCCGCAACCGCGCAAGCTGGAAGAAATTTCCTCGAAACGAAGGAAAAAACAGTTAACCGCCTCGACATGTTTCCCCATCCCTACTCTAGAGGTGTTTCCCCACCCCTAATTCAGCTCTCTAACTCGCACCAATTTTTCGTGTCCCGGAAGAAGAGCCTAATGCATTTATTTATTATAGCATATAGTTGAATCTTGATTAAAGTGTCTCATACAAAAAAACAAGCGTTAATTAGGATAAGCGCGCACTTGTTTCTTCATCTCAAGATGTAAACACCGAACAGGCCGCCCGATCATACGGGAAGTTTCCGCCCGCTGAGGCTGTGCTAATCCTTCTAGTTCGGTTTGTCTTTCCCCTCAACCGGCCCCTCAACCGGCCCCTCAACCGGCCCCTCAACCGGCTTTTTCGAGGATTGCCCGCTGTTTTCGGTCAGGCCCTTGATAGTCTGGATCAATTCCGGAATCGCCATTGCCGGCAGCACCAAGCGGTGGGTGATGCAGCGGACCTCGGCGTTCTCGTTTTCCTTATCGAAGCCCAGCACCCGGTAGCAGTCCAGTTTGATCACGCCGGCCCGGCCCATACACCCGGCGACTCCATCCACATATATTTCTTCCGCGGGCACGGATGGGGCGACCATCTTGACCTTGATGCTTCGTGTTTTTTGGTCCGGTTGTTGCGGTTGTTTGTCCGAATCGCCTTTAGCCATCGTTCTTTCCCTCCCCCAAAAAAAGCGCCGCCCGTATAATCACGGCCGACGATACCCTAGAAACGAAAGCGGTGGACCTTGAAGAGTCCACCGCATTTCAGTCAGCGCTGGTTGATTGCCCCGAAACTGTTGGGCTGCGAACATCACAGAACGTCGATACTGCCCTCAAAGAGGAGCGAATCGAGGTCGTACGCTCCGTTCAGCGTCGCCGCGTAATGGACGCCGCCGTCCATGTCGCGAACCTCGACGGTGGTGTTGGCGCCGTCGGCGGTTGGCTGGCAGTCGACGAACTGGCTGAGGTCGTCTCCGTACTCGTAGCCGACGCCGGTCAAAACGTCGTCGATGTCGAGGGTCTCGTCACCAACGGGCTGATCCTTCATGTCGTTTTTACCGTCTTGATCCGCCATGCCGCGCTCCAACCAAATAACCTCCGGCAACGAACTAATACTTTAGTCCCGCCGGCACTATTATACTACCGGATCAATGTTGCCGTCGGCAAGCAATACATTGAGGTCAAGCCCCGTCACGCCCTCGAGCACCGCGACATCGCTGTAGACCGGGGGGCCGCCGGCGGCGCCGTCGCCGTCCACCTCCACCGTCGTGTCGACGCCGTCGTCGCTCAACGTCACGAAGTCGT
>CAJXGZ010000151.1 GCA_913053795.1 uncultured Rhodospirillales bacterium
CTGCCACGAGACGAACCAACCACCCCTCACTCCATAGGAGCGGGGGGTTTTCTCTGCCAAAAAGGGAGGCCCCCATGAACCGCGACGGCGGCGCCCTATCCCTCTTCGCCAAACAACAGGCGGTTAGTAAGAAACTTTTTTTTCCCCTTGGCATTGAGGGTCTTTCTCACCAAATTCATTATACAGGAACTGGAATGAGAGATGCCCGCCATGCCGATGTCCGGTCAAGACACCCTGAAGACCCGCCGCGTTCTTGAGGTGGGGGCTGAGACTTATGACTACTTCAGCCTTGAGGCGGCGGCCCAGACCATCGGCGACGTTTCCCGGCTTCCCTATACGCACAAGGTCCTGCTGGAGAACCTTCTCAGGCGCGAGGACGGGGGGTCGGTTACCACTGACGACATTCAGGCGCTGGCCGATTGGCTGAAGGAAGGACGCTCGGACCGCGAGATCGCCTTTCGCCCGGCCAGGGTGCTGATGCAGGACTTTACCGGCGTTCCCGCCGTGGTCGACCTGGCGGCCATGCGCGACGCCATCGCGGCCTCGGGCGGCGACCCGGAAAAGATCAACCCCTTGTCGCCGGTGGACCTGGTGATCGATCACTCCATTCAGGTGGATTTTTCCGGAACCGGCGACGCCCGCGCCAAGAACGAGGAGATCGAGTTCAAGCGCAACAAGGAACGCTACGAATTCCTGCGCTGGGGCCAGTCGTCCTTCGACAACTTCCGGGTGGTTCCCCCCGGAACCGGCATCGTCCATCAGGTCAACCTGGAGTATCTGGCGCAAGTGGTGTGGACGTCGGACGGCGTCGCCTATCCCGACACCCTGGTCGGCACCGATTCCCACACCACCATGATCAACGGCTTAGGCGTCCTGGGCTGGGGAGTCGGCGGCATTGAGGCAGAGGCCAGCATGCTGGGCCAGCCCATCTCCATGCTGATCCCCGAGGTGGTGGGGATGAAGCTCAGCGGCCAGCTTCGGGAAGGGGTCTCGGCCACCGATCTGGTGCTGCGCATCGTCGAGATTCTTCGCGGCAAGGGAGTCGTCGGAAAATTCGTCGAGTTCTTCGGCCCAAGCCTCGACAGCCTGACCCTTCCCGACCGCGCCACCATCGCCAACATGGCCCCCGAATACGGCGCCACCTGCGGCTTTTTCCCGATCGACGCCGAGACTATTCACTATCTGGAGTTCACGGCGCGCGGCCCCCACAGGGTGGCCTTGGCGGAGGCCTACGCCAAGGCTCAAGGCATGTGGCGCGATTCAAGTTCGCCGGACCCCGTGTTCACCGATACGGTGGCGCTGGACATCTCCACCGTCGAGCCCAGCCTGGCCGGACCCAAGCGGCCACAGGACCGCATTAATTTAAGCCAGGCCGCGCCCTCCTTCGCCAAGGCGTTGAACGACATGGCGGGGGCCGGCAAGCCCCGTTCCGCCGATACCGGCGCCGGCTACGAGCTTCGCGACGGCGACGTGGTCATCGCTTCCATTACAAGCTGCACCAACACCTCCAACCCCTCGGTCCTGATCGCCGCCGGCCTGGTGGCCAGGAACGCCGCCGCCTTGGGGCTCAAGACCAAGCCCTGGGTCAAGACCTCGCTGGCCCCGGGCTCGCAAGTGGTGGCCCAATACCTTGAAAAGTCGGGCCTGCAAGCGCCCTTGAACGCCTTGGGCTTTTATATCGCCGGGTTCGGCTGCATGACCTGCATCGGCAATTCAGGACCGCTGGCCGATCCGGTGGTCAAGGCCATCGAGGACGGCGATCTGGTGGCCGCCGCCGTGGTTTCCTCCAACCGCAACTTCGAGGGCCGCATCAACCCCCATGTCAGAGCCAACTATCTGGCCTCTCCGGCCCTGGTGGTGGCCTATGCGCTCGCCGGCTCCATGACCCGGGACCTTTACAAGGACCCGCTCGGCAAGGGCAGTGACGGCGCCCCGGTGTATCTCAAGGACATCTGGCCGACAAACAGGGATATCCAGGAAACCCAGGAGAAAGCCCTGAGTCGCGAGATGTTCGCCGAGCGCTACGCCGACGTCTTCAAGGGAACGGACACCTGGCGAAACGTCCAGGCGCCGGAAGGCCTGACCTACGCCTGGGACCCTAAGTCCACCTATATCCGCCTGCCGACATTTTTCGAGAAAGGCGGCGGCGGCCCAGCGGGCGACATCGCCGGCGCCCGGGCGCTGGCTATTCTCGGGGATTCAGTGACCACCGACCACATTTCCCCGGCGGGCTCCTTCAAGGCCGACTCGCCGGCCGGGAAATACCTGACGGAGCGCGGCGTCGCCGCCAAGGACTTTAACTCCTACGGCTCGCGCCGGGGCAACCACGAGGTGATGATGCGCGGAACCTTCGCCAACATCCGCATCCGCAACGAAATGGCTCCCGGAACCGAGGGCGGCTTCACCACCCATCAGCCCTCTGGCGAGCAGATGACCATCTATGACGCCGCCATGAAATACGCCGGGGAAGGAACGCCGCTGGTGATCTTCGCCGGCAAGGAGTACGGCTCCGGCTCATCGCGCGATTGGGCGGCCAAGGGTCCCCGTCTGCTCGGCGTCAAGGCCGCCATCGTCGAAAGCTTCGAGCGCATCCACCGCTCCAACCTGATCGGTATGGGGGTCCTGCCCCTGCAATTCAAGGACGGCGCCGGGCGCCAAACCCTGGGCCTTAATGGAACCGAGACCTTCGACCTCAGCGGGCTTTCCGGCGGCGTCGCGCCGGGCATGGACGTAACCTTGAAAATCATGCGCGCCGACGGCTCAAAAGAGCAATCCTCCCTCACCTGCCGCATCGACACCCAAGAGGAAGTGGAATACTACAAATCCGGCGGCATCCTTCAGTACGTGCTCGGGAATTTGTGATGAAAACGATTGTCCCCGCGGGATTTACCCACGGGGACAATATGTGCGGCGCCTCTGGATTACGGCGAGAGGCTCCGGCGCCGCGCGTTTCGCCTATCGGGCCTCGGCCAACTGGCTGGCGGCGGCGGACCCGTCCAAATGCACGGGCCAGGCGCCTCTGAGGCCGATGGACGCCAGATGGGCGCGCATGGCTATTCTATCCTCTGGCGCAAGGGGACCGACCACCACCCGGTACATTGGACGCCCTTTAACCCAGGCCTTCGCCAATCGTGTCTTGAGGCCGGGATTTTTTAGCGCGAAGCGATTGGCGTTGGCGGGATTCTTGAAGCTGGCCAGCACCAAATGAAAGCCCTTGTTCACCACGGCGGTTTTGGCGGGCGCCGTTTTTATTTCCCCGGCGAACCGATAGCGTGGAGCCCGATAGCGTGGAGGAGGAAACGCGGTTTGTTTCTTTGCAGGCGCGGCCACCGCTTGAAGCGTCTCGGAGGTCACCGGCGCCTCGGGGGCGGCTTTAGCTTCGGCGGGGTTTTCGCCCTTGTTCTTAGCGATTGCGGTCTCGCCATCGTCCGGATCGCGGCAGATTTCTTCGCCGGCGACGCCGCGCCAAACGGCGCAATCCTTGTTGGCCACCGCCGATATGCCGTGGTCTGAAATCGTCTTTTCCGTGGTGATCAGACTAACGCCGTCGGCAACCAGGGCGGCAATCTGCAAGGGCAAACTGCATCCTGAAAGCAGCGCGGCGAGACCAATAATGGCGAAGGCTCGTGTCGTATTTCTCATTAATTATTCCCCAAATGCCCGGCCTTGAGCACGGCCCGGCCTTGAGCGTGAATTGTGGGGGGGAAACATTAACGAAATACAAACCAAGCGCATTTTTTAAGGCATGATGAATTCATCATCCAAGCGCGCCGGCTTGTGTGAAGGGCGTCGATGGCGGCCGCGAAATTAGCGTTTCTCTTTTTTATCCGCCTTTTCGCCTTCTTTTATTTGACTATCTTCTATCTTGCGGATCACTTGCCCCGCCATGCGGAACACCCCGGACTTGGACAGGCCGATGATGATGCAGCCGTCTCCCACATTATAAACCTGCCAAAACTTGAAGATCGTTGATTCCCCGGGCGTTATGGGGAGCAGTTCCTCTTTGCCGGTGACGCTCACCATGGCGCCCCGGCCTTTGCGGTCGGCCTTGATGTATTGCTTGCCGCTTTTCCCCACATCCAAGTATGAGCCCTTGCAGACGAAAACATGCCGCGTGTGATGGGACAGCCTCTCCATTCCGTTCACCACCTTGGCGTAGTAGATGCAACGGTCCTCAAGCTGCTGTTCGGTAGAGTTCTTCGGCAGGCCGACAAGTTCGTGGAGCGCCGCGGCGGAGTAGTTCCATCCCTTCGGCGTGATGTATTCTTCCATCATGTTCTCACACGCATCGTAATGCTTCAACGTGACCTTCTTTTCCATCAGCTTATTCATTTTTTGGGCCAACTTGTCCTCGAACTCGGTCATCGCCGGCTTGTTCAACTCGGATGCGACGGTGTAGCCGTACCAAGCAAGCAGCGCAAAAGCGGGAATGCCAAGCACGAGATAGACTCGCGTGGCGGCCCCGGATATCCAAAAGCTTACTTTTTTCTTCTTTTGTTGTTTCTCAGGCTTAGCCATGTTCTGCGCAGGTTCCCCTATTGACGGTGGGCATATATGATAAATGACCTAAGAAACATTGTCACGCGCAATAATTAGTACAGTGTTCCCAAATCAGACCTGGGGCATGTCGTCGCTCTGGGCGCACATGTGATAAAAATCGTGGCATTTGTCTCTCAACTCTTGGTCCCCCCGGCAACGCATGGCGGTGCGGGGATGTTGATTGAGATGGCCGCTTATGCCGTAGAGATCGTTGAATCCCCATTCGATCTTCTGGCGCAAGGGGACGAATTCCTCCTGGATGATCTTATAGATGGGCTTGACGTCGAATTTTGGGTTCTTCAGGAAGTTCAGCAAAAGCTCAAGATTGCAGTTCCCGGCGCCCCTGCCGATGCCGTTGATGGTGGCGTCCAAAAGGTTCACCCCGTCGATAATCGCCTGCTGGGTGTTGGAGAACGCAAGCTGCTGGTTGTTGTGGGCGTGGAAGCCCAACTCCTTGTCCGGCGCGTACTTCCTGTACAGCTTCAAGTAATCGGTGACCTGCTCTGAGTAATAGGCGCCGTAGCTGTCCACCAGATACAGATAGTCCACCTCGTCGCATTCGTTGATCTCGGCCAGCCCCTCCACCAGATCGGTCCTGATGGCGGCGGACGACGCCATGATGTTGATGGTCGTCAGATATCCCAAATCCTTGGAGCGTTTGGCCAGATCGATGCCCTTGTCGATGTCAAGGACGTAACAGGCGGTGCGGATCATGTCCACGGGGCTCTCATCGGCGGGCTTCAGGTTGGCGACGTCAACCCGGCCCACGTCGAACATCACGGCGACCAGCGGCGGGTTTTCGCATTCATGGGAGCCGATAACCATTTTGAGATCGTCATTGTCGCAGAAATTCCATTTTCCGAATTTTTCGCGGGTGTACTCCTCGCTGACGTCAAGTTTCTTGCCCAGCTCGACAATATCGACGCCGGCGTCGCAGGCCGCGCCGTAGACCGCCTTAACGAAGTCGTCCGAAAATTGATAATTGTGAATCAACCCGCCGTCCCGGATGGTGCAATCCAGAACCTTGATCTGCTCCCTGAACATTTTAGATAACTCCCAGATTTTATCTTTGAGGCGCCCTTGGTTTTTTTAGCCTATACGCAAGAGAGCCCCTGATTCAAGCAAGATACAAGGGAGCGCTAGAAGTGATAGCTCGCCCCGACGGAGAAGCTCATCGTCGTCGGTTCGACGCTAAAATCCTCGGGTCCGGCCCGGTCGCTGTAATTTTCCCATTTGGTGAAGGCGAATTCGGCGCGCAGGCTGAC
>CAJXGZ010000152.1 GCA_913053795.1 uncultured Rhodospirillales bacterium
AATCCCCCGCCCAGCGGCCCATTGGAAGCCCCGGCTCAGGCCCAGGCCCAGACGCCCGCTTTTCGCACCATGCCCCACAACATCGATGCGGAAAAAGCGTTGCTGGGGGCCATTTTCGTTAACAACAAGGCCTTTGAAAGGATATCGGAGTTCCTGCGTCCCAATCATTTCGCCCACCCCCAGCACGGCCAAATCTTCGAGGCCTGCGCCAAGATCATCGAGAAGGGACAGATCGCCGACCAGGTGACCCTCAATCCTTACTTTCAACAAGACGAAAATCTGGCCGGGATCGGCGGCCCCGCTTACCTGATGGAATTGGCGGCGTCCGGCGTTTCCATCGGCAGTGCGGAAGTATACGGACAGTTGATCCACGATCTGCATCTCAGGCGCGAACTCATCCAGCTTGGCGAAGAGGTGGTCGACAAGGCCTACGGCGGCGAGGTCGACGAAACCGCCACCGACCTTATCGAGAGCGCCGAGCAAAATCTTTACGACTTGGCGGAAAGGGGCGAATACGAAGGCGGGTTCGAACCCTTCAAGAATTCCATACTCAAGGCCATCACCATGGCCGAAACCGCCCACAAGCGCGACGGAAGCCTGGCCGGCGTCACCACCGGACTGATCGAGCCCGACAAGCTGCTGGGCGGCCTTCATCCCTCGGACCTGGTCATTCTGGCCGGACGGCCGGGCATGGGCAAGACGGCGCTGGCCACCAATATCGCTTATAACGCCGCCTGCTCTCATAAAGAGACCGGCGGCGAGGAAGGCGCCGTGATCGGCTTCTTCTCCCTGGAGATGTCGTCGGAGCAGTTGGCCAGCCGCATCCTCTCCGAACAGACCGAAATATCGTCCGACCGCATGCGCAAGGGCGAGTTGAACACATCGGAGTTCCACCGTCTGGTCGCCGCCAGCCAGACCCTGAATGAAATCCCCATTTTCATTGACGACACCCCGGCGCTCACGGTCAGCGCCTTGCGCACCCGCGCCCGGCGCCTCAAGCGCCAGCATAATTTGGGCCTCGTTGTCGTCGATTACCTGCAACTGATTTCCGGGGCGTCCGGATCGCGCAACGACGGGCGCGTCCAGGAAGTCTCGGAGATCACCCGCGGCCTCAAGACCATGGCCAAGGAGTTGAACGTGCCGGTGCTGGCGATTTCCCAGCTTTCGCGCGCCGTCGAACAGCGCGACAACAAGCGCCCGCTGCTGTCGGACTTGAGGGAATCGGGCTCCATCGAGCAGGACGCCGACGTCGTCATGTTCATCTTCCGCGAGGAGTACTACCTGGAGCGCGACAGGCCCATCCAGCACGCCAGCGAAAAGGACGACCATTACGCCGGAAAGCTGGAAAGCTGGGAGAACCGCCTGGAGAACTGCCGGGGTTTGGCCGAACTCATCGTCTCCAAGCAGCGCCATGGCCCCACCGGCGACATAAAGCTCATGTTCCAGGGAATGTTTACGCGTTTCGGCAACCTGGACACCCATCACCGTCCCTAAGAGTACGGCTGGAAATGAATCATTTGATTATAGTGGGTCATGTTAAGCCAATTCCCCCTTCACGTCATTCCCGCGCAGGCGGGAATCCAGAAACCACGCGGAAATCCTGGACTCCCGCCTTCGCGGGAGTGACGGCGTGATTGGGATCGAAGCCGGGCTCCTGACCATCGACCTGGGCGCCATCGCCGCCAACTACCGGTTGCTGCAAGACAAGGCGGGAAGCGCCGTCTGCGCCGCCGTGGTCAAGGCCGACGCCTATGGGTTGGGCATGGAGAAAGTGGCCCCGGCGTTGGCCCAAGCCGGTTGCCGGACCTTTTTCGTCGCCACCCTCGAAGAGGGCGTCGCCTTGAGGGGCGTCCTCAAGGACGCCGCCATCCATGTCTTCAACGGCGTTCCGTCCGGCGGCGGCGGCGTCTTCGCCGAACACAAGCTGACGCCGGTTCTCAACAGCCTTGGCGACATCGAGGCCTGGGCCGCTTACTGCAAGCAGGCGGGCCAAGCCCTCGCCGCCGGCGTCCATGCCGACACCGGCATGTCGCGGCTGGGCCTGCCCGCTTACGAATTGCAAACCCTGGCGGCGGAGCCGCAACGGCTGGAGGGGGTCAAGCCGGCCTATGTCATGAGCCACCTGGCGCGCGCCAACGAGGCGAACAACCACATGAACCGCCGCCAGTTGGAAAAATTCGCCCAGGCCCTTGAATCGCTGGCCGCAAGCCCCGCCTCCCACTGCGCTTCCCTGGCCAACTCGTCGGGGATTTTTCTTGGCGGCGATTACCACTTCCAGATGGTCCGTCCGGGGTCCGCCCTTTATGGCGTTTCGCCGATGACCGAAGGGCCAAATCCGATGGCGCAAGTGGTGCGCCTTCAAGGAAAAATCCTGCAAATTCGTGAGATTGACAGCCCCCTGACCGTTGGCTATGGTGCCACCCGGAAAGTCGGCCCGGGAGAGCGCATCGCCACCGTGGCTATAGGTTACGCCGACGGTTATCCGCGCTCTTTGAGCAACAGCGGATGTGGGTTTATCGGAAGCTATAAGGCGCCAGTAATAGGTCGCGTATCCATGGATCTTATCACCCTCGACGTCACCAAAATTCCCTCCGATTCGGTTCATCCCGGAACCATGGTCGATTTGATCGGCCCGCATAATCCAGTGGACGACGTCGCCAAGCGGGCTGGAACCATCGGCTATGAGATTCTCACCAGCCTGGGCGCGCGTTATCAGCGCGCCTATGTGGGCGCGAAGGTCTGAAACGGTGATAAACCCCTTTCAACCCATCGGTAGAGTCTTCCTGGCGTTTCTAGGGGCCACCGGACGGCTGGCCTCGTTCTCCTTTTCCGCCTTTTCCCATTGCTTCAGGCCGCCGTTCTATTTCCGCACCATTTTCTCCGAGATGATTGAGATCGGCTACTACTCGCTGCCGGTGGTGGGCCTCACCGCCGTTTTCGCCGGCATGGTGCTGGCCCTGCAGAGCTACACCGGCTTCGCGCGTTTTTCCGCCGAGGGCGCGGTGGCCAATGTGGTGGTGCTCTCCATCACCCGCGAGTTGGGGCCGGTGCTGGCGGGGTTGATGGTGGCCGGGCGCATCGGCGCTTCCATGGCCGCCGAAATCGGCACCATGCGGGTGACCGAGCAGATCGACGCCCTAACCACGCTGTCCACCAACCCCATGAAATATCTGGTGGCGCCCCGGCTTATCGCCGGGCTTCTCATGTTCCCGCTGTTGGTCCTGGTGGCCGACGTCATCGGCGTCTTCGGCGGCTATATGGTGGCCGTCCATAAACTGGGCTTTAACGCCGCCAACTACCTTCAACGCACCTGGGATTTCCTCAGGGCCGAGGACGTCAACTCAGGCCTGGTCAAGGCCGCCGTCTTCGGCATTATCGTCACCTTGATGGGCTGTTATCACGGCTACAATTCCAAGGGCGGCGCCGAGGGCGTGGGCGCGGCCACCACCAACGCCGTGGTGTCGTCGTGCATCCTGATCCTCAGCTTCGACTATGTCTTAACGGAAATGTTCTTCTCCAAATGACCGGCACAACGCCAAAAATCAAGTTGCGCAACGTCCACAAGGCCTTCGGCGAGAAGGTGGTGCTGGACGGCGTCGATTTGGACGTGGGCGTCGGCGAGTCGGTGGTCATCATCGGCGGCTCGGGCACCGGAAAGTCGGTGACCCTGAAGTGCATTCTTGGTCTTTTGCACCCCGACCAGGGATCCGTCGAGGTGGACGGCGAGAGCGTTGTCGGCATCTCCCAGCGGCGGCGCGACCGCATCAACCGCAAGTTCGGCATGTTGTTCCAGGGCGCCGCCTTGTTCGATAGCCTTCCGGTGTGGGAAAACGTCACCTTCGGCCTTCTCGCCGAGAAACGCTGCACCCGTTCCGATGCCGAGGAAATCGCCGTCATCAAGCTGGGCATGGTGGGCCTGGGCCCCGATGTCGCCCACCTTTACCCCGCCGAGCTTTCCGGCGGCATGCAAAAGCGCGTCGGCCTGGCCCGCGCCATCGCCTCGGATCCCGAGATCATTTTCTTCGACGAGCCGACCACCGGTCTCGACCCGATCATGGCCGACGTCATCAACGATTTGATCGTCAAGATCACCCGCGAGGTGGGGGCCACCGCTTTGTCCATCACCCACGATATGGTCAGCGCCAAGAAGATCGCCCACCGCATCGCCATGCTGTATGATGGGAAGATCATCTGGGCCGGCCGCACCGAGAGCATCGACGGCTCCGGCAATGAGTACGTGGACCAGTTCATCAACGGCCGCGCCGAGGGCCCCATCAAGATGGCGGTCAGGGCGTAAAATCCGCCAGGGAGGCCAAAACCGTTGGCCCGCAAGACAACCAACTATGTTTGCCAGGAATGCGGCGCCTGCTTCTCCAAATGGAGCGGCAAGTGCGACGCTTGCGGCGCATGGAACACCCTGGCCGAGGAGGCCCCCATTGAGTCCGCGCCCAAGGGTCTGGGCGCGAAAAAAGGGCGCAAGGTGGCCTTCGTCGGGCTGGAGGGAACGCGCAGGCCTGAGCCGCGCATGGCGACCGCCATCAAGGAGTTCGACCGGGTCTCCGGCGGCGGCCTCGTGCCGGGCTCGGCGCTGCTGATCGGCGGCGATCCGGGTATCGGCAAGTCGACCCTTTTGTTGCAGGTGACGGCGGCCCTTTCGGGGGCTGAAAGCTGCGCTTATATCTCGGGCGAGGAGTCCATCGGCCAGCTGAGAATGCGCGCTGAGCGCTTAGGGCTTTCAAAGGCGCCGGTGCGGCTCGCCACCGCCACCTCGGTGCGCGACATCGTCTCCAGCCTGGACGCGGCCGGCGGACCCAAGGTGGTGGTCATCGATTCCATCCAGACCGTCTATCGCTCGGACTTATCCTCCGCCCCGGGAAGCGTCAGCCAGGTGCGGGAGTCGGCCGGATCGCTGATTTACTTGGCCAAGAGGGAAGGGATAGCGATCTTCCTGGTCGGTCATGTAACCAAAGGAGGAGATATCGCCGGTCCCCGAATCCTGGAACACATGGTTGATACCGTCCTTTATTTCGAAGGTGAAGTGCAAACGGACCTGCGGATTCTGCGGGCAGTGAAGAACCGGTTCGGTTCCACCAATGAGATTGGCATCTTCGAGATGGGGGAGAAAGGTCTGAGGAACATTTCCCATCCCTCGGAACTATTTTTAGCGGAGCGTCTCTCCGGGATATCCGGTTCGATGGTTGTTCCCTGTTTGGAAGGGACAAGACCGCTCTTGGTGGAACTTCAGGCCTTAGTTTCCCCCAGTGGTTTCAGTATGCCCCGGCGTTTGGTAAACGGTGTCGATTACAACCGGGCCTGTCTTCTTTTTGCTATCCTGGAGAAAAGGGGAGGACTTCATCTTCAGAGTCAGGATATCTTTGTTAGCCTGGCCGGGGGAATCAGGTTGGGCGAGCCGGCTCTTGACCTGGGTATGGCTATGGCGGTCGCCTCAAGTTTTCGGGATACCCCTGTCCCTTCCCGAATGGTAGCTTTGGGAGAGATAGGCTTGGGAGGGGAAGTGAGAGCCGTCGTTCGAGCCGAAACCCGGATAAAGGAGGCCGAGCGTTTGGGATTTGAGCAGTGTCTTATCAGCAGGAGTAATTTAAAGGGCTTGAAGTCGTCTTCAAACCTTGAGTTGATCGGAGTCAGCA
Organism: uncultured Rhodospirillales bacterium; assembly: GCA_913053795.1. Lineage (GTDB taxonomy): Bacteria > Pseudomonadota > Alphaproteobacteria > Rhodospirillales > 2-02-FULL-58-16 > CAJXGZ01. Next base: position 5,649 of record CAJXGZ010000152.1, read on the forward strand.
GGATAGAGGAGGCTTTGGAGATATTAAAACCCGTAACTTGTAACTCGTAACTAAAAACCAAACATCTTTGAACTTAATTGTAACTGGATGCCGGACTTTAGTCCGGATATCTTTAGGCTAAAGCCTAA
>CAJXGZ010000153.1 GCA_913053795.1 uncultured Rhodospirillales bacterium
GGCCATGCTCAAGTTGGCCGGGGACACCCCCAACAGTTTTTTGCTGGAATCCGTGGAAGGCGGCGCGACCCGGGGCCGTTACTCGTTTATCGGCCTCAGGCCGGACCTTATTTGGCGTTATTTCGGCGATCGCGCCGAGATAAACCGGCGGGCTTTGCATGAGGATGACGCCTTCACGCCTTGCGAAGAGGGCGCCATTGCCTCTCTTCGCGCCTTGATCGCCGAGACCCGCATTGAAATTCCCGAAAATCTCCCCCCCATGGCCGCAGGTTTGGTGGGCTATATGGCTTACGACACGGTGCGCCTCGTGGAAAACCTGCCCGACGCCAACCCCGACGTCATGGGAACCCCGGACGGCGTCTTTTTGCGACCGACAGTGATCGCTGTCTTCGACAACATCGCGGACTCGGTCACCATTATTACGCCTATCTGGCCAAGCGACGGAATCACCGCCCAGGACGCCTACAAGGAAGCGCAAGACAGACTGGCCCAAGTGGTCGCCGGATTGGAGGGCAGCCATCCTCATCGCAGCGAAGATCAAGGCGGCGGGATGACGGACGTCACTTCCAACATGAGTCGCGAGGACTTCCATGAAATGGTGGTCAAGGCCAAGGACTATATCCTGGCCGGCGACATTTTGCAGGTAGTGATTTCGCAACGCTTTCGGGTTCCGTTCAAGCTTCCTGCATTTTCACTTTATCGTGCATTAAGAAGACTTAATCCATCACCGTTTCTATTTTACTTTAACTTTGGCGCATTCTCCGTGGTGGGCTCCAGTCCGGAAATTCTGGTGCGCGTCCGCGATGGAAAAGTGACCGTCCGTCCCATCGCCGGAACTCGTCCCCGCGGCGCCGGCGCCAAGGAGGACCAGAAGCTTGCGGAAGAATTATTGGCCGATCCCAAGGAGTTATCTGAACACCTTATGCTTCTCGATCTGGGGCGCAACGATGTCGGCCGGGTGGCCACAGTGGGCTCGGTGGAGGTCACCGAAAAAATGACCGTCGAGCGCTACTCCCACGTCATGCATATCGTCTCCAACGTAGAGGGCGACCTGGATTCGAATTTTGATTCCGTCGACGCCCTGCTCGCCGGCTTTCCAGCGGGAACGGTTTCCGGCGCGCCCAAGGTGCGGGCCATGGAAATCATCGACGAGCTGGAGCCCGAACGACGCGGCGTCTACGCCGGCTGCATCGGCTACTTCGGCGCCAACGGCGAAATGGACACCTGCATCGCCTTGCGCACCGCTGTTGTCAAGGACGGCGCCATGTATGTTCAGGCTGGCGGCGGCATCGTCGCCGAAAGCGATCCCGAGTCTGAATACCAGGAAAGCCGCAACAAGGCCCGCGCACTCATCCTGGCCGCTGAAGAAGCTGCAAAATTCCCATAATCTCTTGGTTTAATATCTACTAGTAGATAATGTCATCTAGAGGAGGCGGTCTTGGATGTCCGCAATGATGGAGCGGTAAAGAGGCAAGTGTAAAAAAGGACGTTTCTTGGATTTGCTGGGCAAGCCCAAGCTCCATCCAACCAGTTCCAAATGGTCGGCTTTGGCTGTTCCTTGAAACTCGCCCCATTTCGCAGATGAAACCGGAACCATGCCATCGGTCTCGTCACCTTCAATAAAACCGGCATGGGGTGCGAAAAACCTCAATATTCTTGGCAATTCCGATGTAGCCCGCCGCCCTGCGTAGGAGGCGTAATAAACATCCTCACGATCAAGCATTGTTTCGTTGCGAACGAGGCATGCCGTTGGCGTAAGTTCAGTCAACGGACGAGAATAGCGCCGCCGAAAAAAATTAGGGATAGACCCGTCCGCTGAAAGCATCCAATCGGCAAGAGGAGCGCCGCGATGCGGCGTTCCGAGCGTAATCACGGCTCGAACGCGATGATCAGGATCAAGGTGGGAAGCCGCATAGCGGCTGTCCAAGCCGCCCATGCTGTGCCCGACCAGGACGAAACTCCCGGCGGCGTTTTGAATTTGCGCGGTCAAGGCTTCCGCCCTCTCCTCCACGGTTCCGGCAGGGGGCAAGCTTGGAATAAGATAAGGGGCGCCTAAACGACGAAGTACCACCTCCAATCCTCGAAAATAGTGAACCGCGCTTAAGGGAAAAGATAATCTATTAAATCCCAAAAACCCATGAACAAACACGAAAGTAAGCAAACTTGGCACGAGCAAGCTCCTTGCCCTGGTCAGCTAAGCCGCCTAGGCCGCTCCGCCAAATTCGAAACCGGCGTCCTCCACCGCCTTGGCGATGGATCCGGCGTCATCAAGCCCCTCGACGGTAATTTGCTTGGCGTCAAGGTCAACGCTCACCGTTGCGTCCGGGGCCACCGCCTTTATGGCGTTGGTCACTGAATTGGCGCAGCCTCCGCAAGTCATTCCTGAAACAAGATACGTTGCAGCCATTACATCCTCCATGAAAAACATTGGGGTTAAGAATTATCCGGGTCATTGATAACCGAACTTAATGGCGTCAGCACAAAACCCAACGCCTCGATTTCCTTTATCCACCTGGGTAGTATTTTGATGGTGGCGTCGCGGGGGTGGCCGATGGCGATGGCGTAGCCGTTGGCGCGGGCCAGCCGCTCCACCTCGGCGAGGCGGGCGTAAACCGCCGCTTCGTCATTAACATTATCGAGAAAAATGTTTCGAACGGCATAGGGAACGCCCAGGCGTTTCGCCAACTTCCCGCCTACCGAGCCGCCGGTGGTGCGGGAATCGAGAAACAACACGCCGCGCCGTTTAAGCTCCTGCAAGACCACCGTCATGGCGGGTTCATTGGTCGTGAACTTGCTGCCCATGTGGTTGTTGACGCCAACATACGAATCGAAACGAGACAGTCCCCATCTTAAGCGGCGCAACAATTCTTTTTCGTCATGCTCGGTCAACAACACGTTGGGACCCGGATCAACGTCATTGCTTCCAGGCTCCATGGCCACATGCAAGAGCAACTCGTGGCCGGCGTCGCGGGCCGCCTTGGTCTGCGCCTTCAGGTTATCGGCGTAGGTCAAGAAGGAAAGGGTCAGGGGCGCCTTTAGGCCGATAATCATCGCCGAACGTTTTTGATCCACCCCCATGTCGTCTATGACAAGGGCGATTCTGGGACGGTCCCCGATTTGAGGCGCCGCAACGGCGAAACGCCGCCAAGCAGGCGGAAGTACAGGCTTCGCTTCGGGCTCTGGAGCGGCTATTGGAGCAGGTTCAATGGGCTCCAGGGGGGCCGTTTCGATGGGCGCGGGCTTGGGCGGCGGCGGCATGGGCAGCCGCACCACCGGCGGCTCATAAATATCCTGGGGCAACGCTTCCTCGTATGCGCGCCGCGGCGCTTTTGAATGTTCGTCAATGGAGTCGGGAAACAGAGGCGAATCGGGCGCTGAAATCATGGCTGGGGGCGGCGATTGGGTGAGGTGCCAAGGTTGCGCCGCTTGCAGGTCCTTCTCCGATGGCGTTGGAGCCTTCGTGGTTTTGAAAAAACCTCCAACATAATAGCCGCCGAAAATGCCGACCAGCGTCACCAGCACATAGAGCGCTTGGCGGCGGGGGTTAGGCTTAAAATAACGCTTTTCTAGCGTTATTTCTTTTTTCGATTGCTTCTTGGAAGCGCCGCTCACCGTCACTCTCTCCCAAATTTATCATCGATGCTGGTTTGGGTTCGCCTTGACTTGAAACGTCCTTGCCTCAATAATTTTCTTCTCAAGAACGCGTCAGCCGGTTCACCGGCTGTTTACCATGTTCTGAGCAGATTTACGCTCCTTATTTGATCACTAATTCAAGATTAATAGGAATTGGAACGTTAAGTTTCTCTTGAAGCTCCTGCCCATTATTGGATTACCCTTGTTCCTTGGCGTCGTTGCCCCACCCAACGCTGAAAACCCATTTGTTGAGATTGAAGTGGCGGAAAGCGCCGCCGATGTGGCGAAGAAGCGGCTTTCAGACCTTTTCCGCAAAATCATGCGCAATCCGGCCAGCGACGAATTGAATCTCGCGTACGCTCAACTTGCCGGGGAATCGGGGTTCGCCAATAAGGCGATCGCCGCCTACCAGCGAATTCTCGCCGGCGATCCGAAAAACATCACGGCGAAGAACGAGTTAGACCGCCTAACCCGCCTTCTTGAGGCAAAGAGGAAAGAACCCAAGGAGCAAACGCGTTTCACGGTCCGTCCTCGGTGGCGAAAATGGTCAAAACCGTCACCGTTGGGGCGTCAACGGGCGTCACCGATCTTATCGGTCACCATGATGTTCATGAGATCAGCATCGAGCAAGATATCCTTAATAAAGAAGGTTGCAATCCTAATATCTGAACCTGCTAAAGGCCAGGATCACTTCATCTATTTCGCCTTGGCCAGATCTTCGAGGATGGGGCAGTCGGGCATCTGGTCGCCGTGGCAGCGCTCAGTAAGGTGGACCAGGGTTTGGCGGATGGATTGAAGCTCGGCGACGCGCCGCTCCACCTCCTTGATGTGGCGCTGCGCCAGAGCCTTGACGTCGGCGCTGGCCCGCCCGCGATCGTTCCAGAGAGCCAGCAGATTGCCCACGTCCTTCACCGAGAAGCCCAAACGGCGGGAGCGCTGGATAAAGCGCAAGGTCTCGACGTCCGTTTCGCCGTAATGGCGGTAGCCGTTCTCGGCCCGCATCGCCGGAGGAATCAGGCCGATGTCCTCGTAATAGCGGATGGTCTTGGCGGGAACGCCGGATTCCTTGGCCGCGGCTCCGATATTCATGACTTTCCTCCGTAAGAAGGCCGCCAGCGCTTGAGCAGCAGGGAGTTGGAGACCACGGAGACGCTGCTTAAGGCCATGGCGGCGCCGGCGATGACCGGGCTCAAAAAGCCCAGCGCCGCCAGGGGCAAGGCGGTAAGGTTGTAGATGAAGGCCCAAAACAGATTCTGCTTGATCTTGGAGTAAGTGGCCTTGGAGACGCTGATGGCGTCGGACACCAGGGTCGGTTCGCCGCGCATCAGGGTGATTCCCGCGGTGTGCATGGCGACATCGGTCCCGGTGCCCATGGCGAAGCCGATATCCGCCTCGGCGAGGGCCGGCGCGTCGTTGATTCCATCGCCCACCATGCCGACGGTTTTACCCTCGCCTTTCAGGCGTTTAATGGTCTCCGCCTTGTGATCGGGCAGCACTTCGGCGACGACCTGGTCAACGCCGGCCTGATCGGCGATGGCTTGGGCGCTGCGCCTGTTGTCCCCGGTCAGCATGACGGTTTCAATACCGGCGTCGCCGAGACGCGCAACCGCCTGGGCGGCGTGCGGCTTGATGGCGTCGCCGACGGCGATAAAGCCGAGAAGATCCTTTTTCCCGGCCACCCACATGACGGTCATGCCCTTTTCCTCCAGCGCTTGCGCCCGCGTCTCCAGGGGGCCGGTGTCGATATTCTCCTCGGTCATCAGGCGGCGGCTTCCGATCAGCAGTTCGCGCCCGCCCACGGTCGCCGTCAGTCCCCGCCCGGGCAAGGCGCGGAAGCCCTTTGGCTCCGGCGGGGTCAGTCCCTTGCTCTCGGCGTGAGACACCACGGCCGAGGCCAGGGGGTGTTCGCTGCCGGCTTCGACGGCGGCGGCCAGACGCAGGGCCTGGGTATAGGCCTCACTGCCCGGTCCCGTGCCCTGCGTTGGTTCGAGGTCGGTCAGGCTCGGATGGCCTTCCGTCAACGTGCCGGTCTTGTCAAACACGATCGCGGTGAGGTTCCGGGCGACTTCGATGGTGCCGACGTTTTTAATCAGCACGCCCAGCCGGGCAGCGGACGACAACGCGGCCACC
>CAJXGZ010000154.1 GCA_913053795.1 uncultured Rhodospirillales bacterium
GATTTCATAGGAGAAGCCCGCCTGGAGCGACCAGGCAAAGTTCCATTCGCTATTGTCCTTGGCCCAGTAGAGACCGTTGGTCACCAGGTTCACATCCTTGAAGTTGCTGAGCGTCACCTCGGCGGTGCCGATACCGGCGCCGACATAAGGGGTGAAACCGCGAAAGGTGCCGATATCCCAATATCCGTTGGCGAGGAACAGCCATTCGGACTTGAGTCCCGTATGCTCATTTGTGCACACACCGGGACCGCAACCCGCATCGACATAGGTGTCGAGACCGGTGAAATCCGACTTGCCCCGGTATTCACCGGTCAGATCGAAACGAAACCGGTCGTTGTATATCATACCGATACCCAAGCCGATAAATGGCGAACTGTCGAAATTCTTATCGACAATGGTGAAGTTGCCGGCCTGGATCGCCTCGTTTGTGAAGTCGTCGATTTCCTGATTGGTGATCCCGATAAAGCTCTTGAGATAATAATCCCGGGCCGCGACAGGCTCTGGAATCGGCATGGGCTCTACAACAGGCGGCGGCGGCAGACTGGCGGCGCTGTACAAGAACGCCAACACGCATAAATAAACGCCCTATTGCGCAATAGTTCGCGGCGTCCGCTTTCGGCCCTAAATCACTTTTCTCAGCTCAACCAGAAAATTGTCCATTCCCCGGCCCAGGACATCGCCCTGGCGCGATAGTTCTTCAGCGGCGCCGAGAACCTCCTTGGCGGCGTGGCCGGTCTCGGTCGCTCCCTGAGTGACCTCCGTGATGTTCGTCGTCACGATGCTGGTTCCCGAAGCCGCTTGCTCGACGTTACGGGCAATTTCCTGGGTCGCCACGCCTTGTTCCTCCACAGCCGAAGCAATGGTGGTGGCCGCCTCATTAATTTTCCCAATCGTCGAGCCGAAGTTTTTGATCGCCGCCACCGCCTCATGAGTGGCGCTCTGGACGCCGCCCACATGGTTGCTTATTTCCTCGGTCGCCTTGGCCGTCTGCTTAGCCAAGTTCTTGACCTCGCTGGCAACCACGGCAAACCCCTTGCCGGCGTCTCCGGCGCGGGCCGCCTCGATGGTGGCGTTCAACGCCAGAAGGTTGGTTTGATCGGCGATGTCGGAGATTAAGACGATCACTTCACCGATCTTCGCGGCTGAGTCATCCAGACCTTGCACGTTTTCACCGCTGCGCTCGGCGTCTGTGACCGCTTGGCCGGCGATCTTGGATGACTGGCTTACCTGACGGCTAATCTCGGAGATGGAGCTCGAAAGCTCCTCGGCCGCCGAGGCCACCGTTTGGACGTTGACTGACGCCTCTTCGGCGGCGGAAGCCACCGCCCTCGCCTGTTCGCTGGTTGTCGCCGCCGTGCCTTCCATGCTCTGCGCCGTCGCTTGCAACTGGGTCGCCGCGGAAGCGACCGTTTGCACGACGCTTTGCATGTCGGTCTCGAAGGCGCCGGCGATGGCGGTGAAGTTCTTGACCTTCTTGTCCATCGAATTGGTGGCGTGATTGATGGTTTTGGAGGCGTTTAGGAAGCTGCCGGTCATACCCTTTTCGACGATGTGACGAAAATATTTGTTGGCGCTGACGTATTCCAGACAGGCAGTCGATTCACGCACATAGGCGTCGGTGCGGTCGATCATCAGGTTGATGGCGTGAAGCAATTCGCCAGCCTCGCCGGTCTCGGTGATGTTGGTGATGCGCGCCTCGAAATCGCCGCCGGCGACCGCATTGCAGACTTTCACCGCCTTGGAAATCGCGCTTGAATTATTATTTGAAAACATTGGCTTAGCCCCTAGCGTCAAAAATCGGTTCTTAGTTCCTCGGGAACACATCCGTTTCGATTTACATAAGTGAGGAAATAAACTCGTCGTACTCGACGCCGTTCTCCTTGAGCAGATTGACCACCATGGCACAGGACGCCTCTAGGCCGGCCTTGCGGTCGCTATGCTTGTTCTCTTCCGCCAGAAGCGACTTGTAGAGCGGGATGATGGTGTCATCGAGAATCGTGCGATCCGGAACCCGGCGGTTCGAGTGATAGCCGATGATGTTGCCTGATCCGTCGAAGCTCGGCGTGACATGAGCCAGGACCCAATAATGATCGCCATTGACCGAGCGGTTGACGCAGTAGGCGAAGATTTCCTTGCCGCTCTGTATGGTCTCCCACAACAGTTTGAAAATGCAGCGGGGCATCTCCGGATGGCGGATCATGGAGTGGGGCTGGCCCAGACATTGCTTTTCCACATAACTGGCGATTCTTAGAAACACGTTGTTGGCGTAAATGATATTACCTTTAAGGTCGGTCTTGGAGACGATGATCTCATCGTCATCGAAAAACCGCTCGACGCCGGTAACCGGTATATCGCGCGCCATCAAGCACACTCCATCCAAATTCAGTCTGTCCAATAAATTGTTTCTTGGAAGGGCCATTACAATGCTTTCCGAACTTGGCCCGAAAAAACTTGGCCGCAGCCCCAATTCCATTGTATCCCGCCGCTGGCCCCCACAGGATCCAATGTCCGCCGCGGAGCAAACCCGTAGAGCTTAACGCCTACGGCCTTTTTTATTGTTTCCAATACTAATATTTGTGACATTATCATTGCGCGCTCCCCTTGGGCGTGGACGGATTAAATTAAATTGATCCCTACAGGGGAACAAAGTGCTTGATCCCTGATTGGGAACGTTGCATAGTGGGCGTTGTTATGAAAATTGCGGGCCTTGGGCTGTTGCATGACTTCATGAAGAGGCGCCCAGACTCAAAAACCCCTCTTCAAACTTGGGTGGCCTTGGTCCGCAATGCGAATTGGGAAAAGAACACGGATATCCGCCAAATGTCAGGCTCGGCCAGTTTTGTCGGCGACAGGCGCGTCGTTTTTAACATCAAAGGACGTCGTTACCGGCTGGACGTCAAAGTGAGTTACAAGCGCCAATTGGTTCAGGTTATTCGAGTAGGAACCCATGCCGACTATGACAAGTGGAGGTTCTAAAGAGGCGGCGATGGAAATCAAGGCGATCAAAACCGAAGACGATTACCAGACGGCCCTGGCCGCGCTTGAGCGCCTGATCGACCTTGACCCCGATGACGGAGTGGAGGCGGACCGTCTGGAAGTGCTGTCGATTCTCATTGAGGATTATGAATCGAAAAACTTTCCCATTGATCTCCCCGACCCCATCGAGGCCATTAAATTCTGCATGGAGCAGCAAGGGAAGTCTCAAGCGGACCTTGCGCCGCTCATCGGAAGCCGAAGCAAGGTTTCCGAGGTTCTGTCCCGGAAAAGGCCCCTAACGCTTTCAATGATCCGCGCCCTCCATAAAGGGCTCTCAATTCCCGCCGAGGTGCTGCTTAACGAGCAAGGCGCTTCCCTGGAGGAAGGGGCGGAGATTGATTGGCGGCGTTTCCCGCTCAAGGAAATGATTGACCTTGGCTGGATAGACGCTTCCTGGCGGCGGGCCAAAGACAGGGCCGAGGAAATTCTGACGGAATTTCTGGAGCCCATCGGCGGCCTCAAGCAATCGCCCGTTTTTTATCGAAGAAGCGCCCATATTCGCGCCGCCCGGAAAATGAACGATTACGCCCTGGAGGCGTGGCGGGCCCAGGTCCAGCGCCTCGCCCTGAAGGAGGAAGCGCATGTGGCGGACAAGCCGACCCCGGTCGATCTTAATTTCATGGGCGACCTGGCGCGGCTGAGCCGGGGCGAAAACGGCCCCCTGCTGGCGCGCGAATATCTCAAGGGCCACGGAATTATCCTGCTGATCGTTCCGCACTTATCGAAAACGTATCTCGACGGCGCGTCGACGCTGACGCCGTCGGGAAGGCCGGTTGTCGCCTTAACCCTGCGATACGACCGCATCGACAATTTCTGGTTCGTCCTGATGCATGAACTGGCCCATGTGGCGAAACATTTATGCGCGGAAACACCCATGTTTTTCGACGACCTGGACCCCGCCGGCGACATCGCCCCCGAGGAACAAGAAGCGGACCAAATGGCGGGAGAAGCCCTAATCCCCGAGACGAAATGGCGGCAAAGCGGCGCCCGCCATCTTAAATCCGCACACGAGGCCGAAAAACTGGCGAAGAAGTTACGCATCCACCCCGCCATCGTCGCCGGAAAAATCCGCTACGAAACCGGAAACTACAGAAAACTAAACCAAATGGTCGGACACGGGCGGGTCGGGAAGTTGTTTGGCGGTTGAGGGAAGGTGAGGAGCGGGCGGCGAGAAACAAAATGCTAGAATGTTTGACCTGACCCCCTAAACTACGAACAGGCCATAAACGCAAAACCTGCCCCGGCATTGGTCGGGGGCGGGAGCAAAAAATCCGCTTCTTATAAAAGCAGACATCAAGAACGGCTTCCGGACGGAGTTTTTCAACAGCCTCAGCCATAAGGCGACATTGTGCTATTGTTAAATTGAATTCCAAAAGAATTATCACAACGGCATGAACACTTACCGGGTTGGCTTCATTTACGTTCGCTGCTTCTTACAAAAAAACATCGTGTTGGCCGATGGAATTGTTCTCGTGCAGCTCTCGCCGACCGGCTTCGCAGGAGGTATCCATGACGGAAAAAGATGGTTCTTTAACGAATGAATCAGAAGCACTGGGGGAGTCCGCAAACTTAACCGGCTGGCCGCGGCTGATTATGGAGGGAAGACGGCATAATCTTTTAATTCATTCCAATAATATCGAACATTGGCTTCCCCAGGATTCATGGCCTGACATTGCAGGGTCCGTGGAGTCAATATTCGAGAAAAGAATAGTTCCGCTTTTTTCTTGCTGGAGTAACGAATCGAATGAAATTACCTTTGAAGCACAAAACACCATTGGTCGAAAAGATTTCACTTTCTCCGTTTTTTTAGTGGCTTTCAATGTAGGGCTTTATGTCCCATTCGAGATATCTCTGTCTGCCGGCGAAGAAACAAAGAAAAAAAGAGACTCATTCTCCAAACACTGGAAACGGGGATCTATTTCAGTCGATTTCGTTGATGTTCCTAAGAAGATAATATGTACCGTTAAAATATTGCCAAACATCGTGCTGGCGAAGCCAACCGTTATCAATGTTGGCCTAACAGTACTGTGTTTAGAGGAAGGTCTCTTTGCCAGCTCTTCAATTGTTTCCACGGCTAAGACCGTATCGCGGTCCGGAGAATTCTTGTCGTTTGATCTTACTGGTGAGTCAAAAGTAGATGTCTCGGAGGTAGGTTCAATTGTATTTGCCTATCAGCCTATCTGGAATCCATCTGACCTAACGCCGGGCATAAACCCCTGTATACTAGAGACAGTTTCTCAGACAGGGGCGGTCAGCCTTAGGCTGTTTCATGACAGCAGTAATGCAGGTCAGTTGTGTTTGGAAGTTTGCGATGATGGCACTGAGGACTCCCGATTTTACCGCGGAGCACGTCCGCATCCCATTCAGAGAGTCTTTGTTGTGTCTTTATCTTGGGACGAGGAGCGATTTTGGTTGAACGTTGATGGCGATCTCGTCGTTAGCGCAAAAGAACAACTAAGAATTAGCGAGGCGGATAAATTCTTCCTTGCTTGCAGGCATGAGAACGAAGACGACGGATTATTCGCTCATCTCGTGCGATTCCAGATCTATGACACAGTCATAATTGGCCAGAATCTTCGAGCCATGCTCTTTTCCATGGACTCGGAGCTCTTCGTGCGATTCAAAGATGAGTATGAAGAATTGCTGGCACAGATCAAATTGGATTCACCTTTTGGACGCAAGCCTTATAAAGGTTTAGCAGAT
>CAJXGZ010000155.1 GCA_913053795.1 uncultured Rhodospirillales bacterium
CTCGCCACCATCCTCGACGGGTTCCTCGGTGGGTTCCTCGTCGGGGAACCAGTGGGCGCGGGCGGCCATGATGATTTCATCGGCTTTTGCTTGAGTTAGGCCGCAATCGGGGGCGATTTCCATCAACTCGTCACCGGCAAGATCCGCCAAATCATCGCGAGTCTTTATTTTTTTCTCGCCAAGAGCCACCAGCAACACCGGGGTCATTCCCTCAACTTCGGCCAAATCTTCAGTCACGCCTAATTTCTGACGGCGGCGCGTAAGCTCCTCATCACGGCTGGTGATGAAAGTGCGGGCGCGCTCCCTCAGTTCGTTGGCCACTTCTTCGTCAAAGCCCTCAATGCCGCACAGATCCTCGAAGGGCACGAAGGCCACCTCCTCCACCGTTGAAAATCCCTCGGCGACCAACAGGTGGGCGATAACATCATCCACATCCAGGACTTCGATCAACATCTGTGAGCGGTTGACGAACTCCTCGTTTCGACGCTCCGATTCCTCGGCCTCGGTCAGGATGTCGATGTCCCATCCCGAAAGCTGGGAGGCCAAACGCACGTTTTGTCCGCGTCTGCCGATGGCGAGGCTGAGCTGCTCATCGGGCACCACCACCTCGATGCGGTTGGCCGCTTCGTCCAGAACCACCTTGGCGACCTCGGCGGGGGCCAGGGCGTTGACGATAAAGGTGGCGGGATCGGGCGACCACTGAATGATGTCGATTTTTTCGCCCTGAAGTTCGCCGACCACGGCTTGAACGCGCGACCCGCGCATGCCGATGCAGGGGCCGACGGGATCGATGCTCGAATCGTGAGAGACGACGGCGATCTTGGCGCGCGAGCCAGGGTCCCTGGCCACCGCCATGATTTCTATGATGCCGTCATAAATTTCGGGCACTTCCTGGGCGAAAAGCTTGACCATGAACTGGGGGTGCGTCCTGGACAGGAAAATCTGCGGACCGCGCGGTTCATCGCGCACGTCGACGATATAAGCGCGCACCCGGTCGCTATTGGAAAAATGCTCGCGCGGGATGGCTTCGTCGCGGCGAAGCAATGCCTCGGCGCGCCCCAGATCAACGATGATGTTGCCGAATTCGATCCGCTTGACCAAGCCGTTGACCACTTCACCGGCGCGGTCCTTGTATTCCTCATACTGGCGCTGACGTTCGGCTTCGCGCACTTTCTGCACGATAACCTGCTTGGCGGTCTGCGCGGCGATGCGCCCGAAATCTATGGGCGGCAGGTCGTCCACCAGAAAGTCGCCGACCTTCGCGTCTTTCTTGGTTTTGAGGGCTTCTTCAAGGATAATCTGCGTGACCTCGGGCTCCGCATCATCGATTTCCTCAACCACCTTGATGTAGCGCGCAAGCGAAATCTCGCCGCTCTTACGATCGATAACGGCGCGAATGTCGTGCTCGTGACCATACTTTGAGCATCCGGCCTTTTGAATGGCCTGCTCCATGGCTTCCAGGACCTCGTCCTGTTCAATCCCCTTATCGCGCGCGACGGTTTCCGCCACTTGCAATAATTCGGGACGCGCGTGAACCGCATCTATTTCCATAATCGTTTCGCTTACTATCCTTTTGGCTATAACTTATTGTTTCAACTTATTTTTTCTCCGGCGCCGCGATCAGTTCATCGGTCAAGACCAGCTTTGCCCGGCGTATGTCCTGAAACGGCAATTCCACGGCGCCTTCCGCCATTTTCATTCTTACTGTTTCGCCTTCAACGCCAAGCAGTCGTCCCTTGAAGCGCTTACGGCCGTCAATAAGCCGATCCATCTCCACCTTGGCTTCGTAACCGGCGAAGCGTTCGAAATCTCCAATCCGCACCAAGGGCCGATCTATGCCCGGCGAACTAACCTCCAGGGCGTACGTCCCGGAAATAGAGTCCTCCACATCGAGAACGGCGGAAACGGCCCGACTGATCTCGGCGCAATCGTCCACCAACATCGCGCCGCCGTCCCGGCGCTCCGCCATGATCCGCAGAATCCGCTTTTCCTTACCGAGAAGCTGAATCCGCACAATTTCGAAACCCATGGCTTCGATGGCCGGCGAGATGAGCCGCTCGACGCGGCTGGACAAGTCCATGGTGTCGTCTCAAACCCATCACAAGGCCCAAAATATCGAAACCTCAAGCCCAAAACAAAAGGCGGGCCGCAGGCCCACCCCTTTCAAACCATCGATTGCAACGCCGAGCCAAACGAGATCACGTAATAAAACGTTGGCGTATATATAACTTTTGTTGCGCTATACACAAGCGTTATTACGCATCAGCGGGGCGCCCGCTGGAATTGGAGGTAGACGCAAGCGCGCCCCTGCTCCAGCGCTTTTTTTTCATAACGGGTTTCAAACCAATCATCCCGGCGGCGGCGCCAATCGCCTGGTCCCTCGGCCAACCACGAGAAGCACGGATGGCGGAGGATATGCTCAAGCGTCCATCTGACATAGCCCATGTGATCGCTGGCGAAACGCAGAACCGCGCCATTCTTCAAGATACGGGCAAGTTCATCGAGACTTTCCGTATTGATGAAACGGCGTCCATGATGCCTTTTCTTGGGCCACGGATCGGCGAAAAGCACGAACATCCGGCCGATGCTGGCGTCGGGCAGAACGTCGAACAAAAGGCGCGCGTCATCATCGAAAATCCGAATATTGGAAAGGCTTTCCTCTTGAGTGCGGGCCTCTTGAGTGCGGGCCTCTTGAATGCGGGCGAGCAGGCCGGCGACGCCGTTGACGAAAGGCTCACACCCGATCATGCCGATGTCCGGATGGGCGCGCGCCTGCTTCGCCAAATGCTCGCCGCCGCCGAAACCCACTTCCAGCCAAATGTCCTTTTGAGGGCCGTTGAACAGGGCCTCCATATGGAGGACTCCGCCGCCCCCAGGCCCAGGCCCAGGCGTGGACGCGGGCCCAGGCGTGGACGCGGGCCCAGGCGTGGACGCGGGCATGACCGGACGCAAGCCCGGCAGCAGGTTGTTCAAGAGTTCAAGCCGGCCCTTGCGCAGTTTACGCCCGCGACGGCGGCCATAGGATCGAAGGCGGTCAGCGCCAGTCAAAAGGCCGACTTAATATCCGCCACCAAATCCAAGCGCTCCCAAGAGAAACCGCCGTCGTCTTCCGGCTTCCGCCCAAAATGACCGTAAGCGGAAGTGCGGACGTAAATGGGACGGTTCAGCTGCAGATGCTCGCGGATGCCCCGTGGCGTCAAATTCATCAATTCACGCAACACGCCGGAAAGCCTCCGCTCGTCCACTTGGCCGAAGCCATGGGTGTCGATGTAAACCGACAGCGGCTCGGAAACGCCGATGGCGTAGGCGAGCTGAATGGTGCATTTATCGGTAATGCCGGCGGCGACCACGTTTTTTGCGAGATAGCGCGCGGCGTAAGCGGCGGAGCGGTCAACCTTGGACGGGTCCTTGCCGGAAAAGGCGCCGCCGCCATGGGGCGCGGCGCCGCCGTAGGTGTCGACGATGATTTTGCGTCCGGTCAAGCCGGCGTCGCCATCGGGGCCGCCGATAACGAAACGTCCGGTGGGATTGACGTAGAAATTCTCCTCATCGCACATCCAACCCTCGGGCAGCGCATTGAGAACGAAGGGGCGGACGACCTCCCTCACCTCATCCTGATCAAGGTTCTCCGCGTGCTGGGTGGAGACAACGATGGACGTGGCGCCCACCGGCTTGCCGTCGACATAACGCAGCGTCACCTGGCTTTTGGAATCGGGGCCGAGGCCCGGCGCCTTTCCGGCGTGACGGGCTTCCGCCATATCCTTGAGAATGGCGTGGGAAAAGTGAATGGGCGCAGGCATCAAAACATCGGTCTCGCGGCAGGCGTAGCCGAACATAAGTCCCTGGTCGCCGGCGCCTTCATCCTTGTTTTCCGCGGCGTCCACGCCCATGGCGATGTCCGAGGACTGGGAATGGATGAAGGACTGAATTTCACAGTCTTTCCAATGAAAGCCATGCTGTTCGTAGCCGATATCGCGCACCGCTTTACGGGCGATCTCGCCGTAGACGTCATGGGACATTGTATCCGGCCCGCGCACTTCGCCGGCCAAGACGATGAAATTGGTGGTGCACATGGTCTCGGCGGCGACCCGCGAATGGGGATCGGCCTCCAAGAAGGCGTCAACGATGGAATCCGAAATGCGGTCGCAGACCTTGTCCGGGTGTCCTTCGGAAACAGATTCGCTCGTAAACAGATAATCGCTTTTCGGCACGTCAAAACCCTCCAATATTGGTTCTTGTCCAATTGGACCGAGGGCGTCAACGGTGGAAAAACCCAACCAAGCCCACTTAGCGCCTTTTTTATCGTGGTGGCAAGTAGTCCAAATCCGTCCACGGCCACCATCCGAAAAAGAGAACGGCGGCGGCTCTTTTGTTCAAGCTTTCACTCCAGCGACAAGGAATGCGATTAGTTGTCGCTGGCGGAAGACGCCAGTGACTTTGTCAGCTCGAAAAGACGCTTGCGCACCTTGGGATCGGTAATCCGGTAGTACGCCTGCACCAAATCAAGGGTTTCCGCCCTGGAAAGGGGATCGGGATCGAAAGGCGTCTGTCCTTGATCGCTCAAGCCGGGACCGTAGGGTTCGGCGGCGATCACGGCGTCGGACATATCGTCAAAGAAAAACGATACCGGGACGTCAAGAATCCGGCTCAGTTCATGAAGGCGGCTGGCGCCGATGCGATTGGCCCCACGTTCGTACTTCTGGATTTGCTGGAACGTCAACTTAACGGCGTCGCCAAGCTTTTCCTGGCTCATGCCAAGCAAGGTGCGGCGCAGCCTAACCCGGCTTCCCACATGGATGTCAACCGGCCTGGGCGTTCCCGTGGGCCAACGTTTTTCCCTGCGGGCGCCATGGCGCAGATGCCCTTTTTTTCCCGAAGAAGCTGCCTGATTCATCATTTTATCTTTCTCTTTTTATTCCGGAAACAGGTTGGCGAAACGACATAAAGCGACTTAATCTTAACGCTAGGGTTTCAGCCGTTCAAGGTCAATATCGGCATTAAAACCGGGTGATGCAAGGCTTAAGTGGACATTATGAACGAACCACACATTTTTTTATGAGGTTTCCCGGCGCGGCCCCGGCGAAAAAAGGCCCGCTACAAGAATTAAAAACAGGATCGGCAAAACTGTCCAATCGCCAAAACGGCCATAGAGCGTCGGGCTTTGCAGATGGACCGGCAAGCCGCTGTCCACAACCCCTTCAAGCCCAAGGCCCAGGCTGGCCCGGGTGCGCCCATAGGCGTCGACCACCGCCGAAATCCCGGTGTTCGCCACCCTGACCAAGGGCAATCCTTCCTCCACCGCGCGCATGCGGGCGGCGGCGAAGTGCTGATAAGGGCCGGACGAACGGCCGTACCATCCGTCATTGGTGATATTGAGAATCCACGATGGGCGGCGCTCCCGGTCCACCACTTTTCCCGGGAAAATGACCTCATAGCAAATCAAGGGACTGACCGGCGGCAGCCCCGGAAGGTCGAGGGTTACGAGGCCCTTCCCCGGCGTAAAATCGCCGCGCCCGGCGGTGAGTTTCGAAAAAGACAACAACTCGCGAAACGGAACGTACTCGCCGAAGGGCACCAAGTGGAACTTATTGTAGGACCCCACGACCTTTCCCTTGGGGGTAATGGCGTGAAGGCTGTTCCAAACCCTAAAAGGCTTGACCCCGCGTCGGGTGGTTCGGGGCGCGCCGGTGATTATCAGGCCGCCCGGCGGCGCCGCCGAGCCGATG
>CAJXGZ010000156.1 GCA_913053795.1 uncultured Rhodospirillales bacterium
CCACGTCAAGCACGCTGTCCATGACCCCTTTCTCTTTCGCCTTCGGGGGAGCTTGGGGAGCTTTCGAGGGCTTTTTCACCTTCGGGGGAGCTTGGGGGGCTTTCGGCAGGGCTTTCAGAGAAGCTTGGGGAGCTTGAGCGACCGCAATATCCGTCTTTGGGGATTTCTTCAATTTCGGCAAGCCGGGGATTGTCTGCCGGGCGCCGGATTTCGGCGCCGGGGAGTCATCCCCGCCGGAGATGAAAACGCCGGTCACCCGATCAAAAAAACCCTTCTTTTTCCCGCTCTTTTTTTTATCGGGTTTCAAGGCCTCCTTGGGAACCTGTCCCGATTTGTAAACCTTGCCGATCACCGGCACGGTGGAGTCCGGCGCAACATAGTCCGGATCAAAGGGATTGGGCTTACCCGCGGGCCATGAAGGTCCGGCTTTGGGCGTAAGGCCTTCAATGGACGACGGCCGGGCCTGGGTGACGGGAACGGCGGGCGTGGTCAAAGGCGGCGGCGCGGGTCCTCTCGCGCTTGTGGATTTTCTCGAAATCACCCCATAGCCAAGGGATTTTCGCCCTTCCGCCGCCCCGCTGGAGCGGCGAGGAAGTTGAGGTTGGGTTCGCATCTTGGCGCCCGTACCGGCCGAGGCGCTGGGTTTCGCCCTAAAAGTGCGCAGGGACAAAATGAAATGGGCGATTTCGTAATTCCCCTTGTCAACGGCCAGGTCCACCGGCGTCAGCCCCCAGCTGTTCACCGCCTCTATATCGGCGCCGGCGGTGATGGCGGATTGAACCGCCGGCAAATCATTTTTCCTGACCGCCGCGAACAGGCTTTTGGTGGCGGCGCTGGCCTCATCCGTGAACACCGTTTGCGCGGCGGCGGCGCCGCCGCAAAACGCCAGCAACAAAGCAACCGAGACCGCCGCGAACAGACGCCGCGGCGGCGCGGTCAACGCAATAAAATGAACACCCGCACTCACTATCAATGTCCCATGGCGAAAAAAAATACGCCGAGTATTGTTCCCAGAGTGAATAAAGCAACGCATATTATAACAATTTATTACCAGTGGATAGAATCGATATAAGAAAGCCCGTCGCCGGGCTACAGCGGTCCCGCCCACCCCATCACGGAGCGCCTGACGGCTCCCCGCGAACCCGGTTAACGATATCCTTGATGGCGGCGATGAAGGAATGCGCCGAGGATTCCTTGTTGAACAGGAATTCATGAGCCAGGGAATGGGAAACCCTGGAGGCCAGATCACGGTAGTCCCTGTCATGGGCGAGCCGGACGGCTTCGGCGACGTAATCCTTGAGGGTGTCGCACAGAATATATCCGCCGCCGCAGGTGATTTCGCGGAACTTTTTTTGGTCCTCCTCGCCGAACCATCCCTTTTCAGCGGGCGTGAAGAAGTAATCGATGAGATAAAGATAAGCCCCGGCCAAGGACACCACGGGCTTGGAAAGCGACATGGCCTCGGCCGAGGACGAGCCGTTTCCCATGGGGAAGGTGTCGAGAAAGACGTCGATGATCCGGTGGCCGTCCTTGGGATGAACCCAGCCGATAAAGACGCAACGCTCTTCAATGCCGTGACGCTTCATCAGCCTTGTCACGTTGTAGGGCTTGTAAGAGCCGGTCCAGATGAAAATGGAGTCCGGCGTCCCTTTTAGGATTTCGGCCACCGCCTGGATGAAGTCCTCGCAGTCAAGCTTGAAGGATTGGCACAGGACGCCGAAGACGAACCGCCCCTTGACGTATTTTTCCTTGAGCCGCGCCACCTCCGCCTCAGACGCCTCGGGCAGCGTGTGATACAGCAGCCGGTACCAGTTCCAAGGCTGCCCGTTGACCTCCTGGGAGAGGCCGGCCTTGGGAACGCAGGAGAGAAAGCCGTCCATGTTTCGATAGGGCGGCCAATCGAATCCCATGGACCAGTAAACCTGAATAGGGGCCAAGCGCAATTGGCTATACAACGCCTCGTGCAACATCGAGCCGCGAAAAAACACCGCCACGTCAATATTTTCCCTGGCCAGCTCGTTGCGCAGGTAAACGAACCTGGAGACCAGGGGATCGACGCCGGGGATAGGGGGGCAGTCACTGTCCTCCAGCCATCTGACGGTGACGCCATGGGTTTCGAACATGTCCGCCGCGTCGTGCATTTGCACGCCGAAGGGGCTGTAGAGAAAAAACCGGAATTGTCCCGGGCAATGCCTGGCGACGCCATGGAGAAGCAGCAAGGCGAGCCGAATGGGCGTGCCCCAATCCAAGGGCGCGGTGGTGACGATGGCGACGCGAAGCTCCCCGCCGGCGCGCAATTGGGCCAGGGGAAGGGCGCTGACGGTGTCCTTGAACTTGGCCGCGTTGTCCTCCAGGGCGGGCAGATAATCGCCGTTGATCTCCATTTCATGCTCCACCGAGTAGGGAGAGAGGGAGCAAGGCGCCGTCTGCTTAAGGAGTATTTCGGCCCGTGAAAAATCGCCGCCCTCAAGGGCGTGATGGATATTGGGCGACAACCAATCGAAAAACAGTTTTTGCGCCCACTCGGGCGGCGCCTCCAAAGCCAGGTAGAGAAGCGCCGACAGGGTGCTGATCTGCTTGCCGCCGGGCTTTCCCGGCGCCAGAAACCGCCGCCACGCGGACTCGGGGAAATTATCGTAAACCCCTGAAAAATAGAGCAAGCGGCCGATTCCCAACAAGATCAGCGGCCTGCCGCAAATAAGCTCGAAGCGCTTCAGCATTGTTTCAAGGGCGGCGGCGCGGCCCTTGCAAAGGCTCTCCACAAGCAACAGCCCTAGGAAGCTCTGAGCCAAAACCAACGGGGAAATCTCCTCTTTTCCCTCCGCCAGCTTACGGGAAAAGTCAGCCGCCAATTTCCGCAATCGCCTCCCTTCCCGAGAGCCGGAGGGCAAGGGATCGGACGTCCCCATCAAGGACCCCAACAGCCCCAGCGTGGTGAGGGAAATGGGACCTGATTGGGCGCCGTCCAGAATTTGCGCAAGACTTAAGACGTCCTCCGCCGCCAATTCCTGAGGGGCGCCCACAGCGTCCAGAGACAGGCGCAAACGGAAAAAACGTTGGAAGGCTTTCTCAACCCGGTCCCCGTCGAGCACGGAAACCCGCTTGCTGAGAAGGCTAATCCAATCCCAATAGGCGTCGAAGCCGGCCGTCTTGGCCGCCGCGTCGGCGGCTTGGCGGCTTTGCTCCCCGGCCTTGGCGAGACGGTCGATAAACCCGGAATCAAGGAGAGACAGAGGCTCAGAATTCGAGCGGGCCTCCCATTCCTCCGATAGGGACAAGCCGTCCAGGCTTTTTTTCATTAAAAAACCGTCCAAATAAAAAACGACAATAAAATTGTGTATGGCAAAAGAGGATGGCGCCGTCAAACTTTGTTCTTCCCCGAATTTCAGATAGCTTAGGCGCAAAGGGGAGATCACCGCCATGCAGCGCCCGAATTGCCGGACCGGCGCCCTCGGCCCCAAAATGACCCGTCAAGGGGTGGAAGTGGACGCCTGCGGCGAATGCGGCGGCGTCTGGCTTGACAAGGGCGAACTGCTTCATTTCGCCGGCGGCAAAAGAACCGTTTCCCGCAAGCTCGACGAATAATTAAAGGGGCCTGACCCCTTTAATTATCTAAAGGGGTCAGGCCCCTTTAATTTTTCCCTTTAATTTTTTCTGGGGCTAAGTGAAATGGCAGGCCGCCTGGTGGCCGGGCTCAACCAGCTCAAGCTCGGGCGGGGTTGTCTTGCAAATATCCTCGGCCATCGGGCAACGGGGGTGGAAGGGACACCCGGGCGGCGGATCGAAGGGGCTTGGAATGTCCCTGGCGGCGCCCCGCATAGCCCCCGGCGCCCGCTTACCCTGGCCAATGCGGGGCGCGGCGGCGATCAGGGCGCGCGCATAGGGGTGGCGCGGAGTGTTGAACAGGGTCTCCGACGCGGCTTCCTCGACGATCCGCCCCATATACATCACCGCCACCCGGTCGGCGAAATGGCGGACCACCGCCAAGTCATGGCCGATGAACAGAAAGGCCGGCCCGTATTCCTCCCTCAGATCGCGCAGCAGATTGAGAATTTGGCTCTGGATGGAGACGTCCAGCGCTGACACCGGCTCGTCGGCGAAGATCAGGGCGGGCTTCAGGGCCAGAGCCCGGGCGATGGCGATGCGCTGGCGCTGGCCGCCGCTGAACTGATGGGGATAGCGGTCCAGGTCTTGGGCTTTCAAGCCCACCGATTGGGCCAGCCGAAGGGCTTCGGCCCGGCGCTCGGCGCGGTTCCCTAAGGAATGTATCGCCAGGGGCTCGGCGATGATGGCGCTCACCGGCAGGCGGGGATTGAGCGAGGCGTAAGGGTCCTGGAAAATCATCTGCATGCGCTTTCGCGCGCCCTTCAGGGACCTTCGTTTCAAGGTGGCGATCTCGCGCCCCTCGAAGACGACGCTGCCCGATGTGGGGGGATGAAGCATGGCGGCGGCGCGGGCCAGCGTCGTCTTGCCTGAGCCGGACTCGCCGACCAGCGCCAGGGTCTCGCCGCGCCGGATATGAAAGCTGACGCCGTTCACCGCCCGCATCGTCTCGGAGCGTCCCCCGGCGCGCTTGTGGGGGAATTCCTTGACCAAGTCCTTGACAATCATCAGCGGGGCATCAGTCATGATCCGCCTTCCAGCAGGCCGCCCAATGGGCCTCTCCCGCACTCTCAAGCTCCGGCTCTGAAACCCGGCATTGATCGTCGGCCAAGGGGCAGCGGTCGGAAAAACGGCAGCCGGTTGGAAGATTGCGGGGATCGGGGGCCATCCCCGGGATGGACGCCAACCGCCCCGGCGATCCGCCGGGAATGGTCTCGATCAAGGCCTTAGTATAGGGATGGCGCGCCCGCTCGAACAGGGCCTTGGCCGGGCTCGTCTCCACCACCCGGCCGGCGTAGATGACGGCGACGTCGTCGGCGACCTCGGAGACCACGGCCAGATCGTGGGTGATGAACAGGATGGAAAGTCCCATTTCCCGCTGCATCTCCAGCATCAAGTCCAGAATCTGGGCCTGGATGGTGACGTCCAGCGCCGTCGTCGGCTCATCGGCGATCAGCACGTCGGGACCGCAAACCAGGGCCATGGCGATCATGGCGCGCTGGCGCATGCCGCCCGACAACTGATGAGGATAGCTTTTGGCGTGGCTAGCGGGATCGGGCATGCCCACCCTTTCCAGCATGGCGACGGCGGCGTCCCCGGCCTCGGCGCGGCTTACGGCTGTATGGATGCGCAAGGCCTCGGCGATTTGATCGCCGATGGAGAACACCGGATTGAGGGCGGCCGCGGGGTCCTGGAAGATCATCGAGATTTGGCGTCCCCTGACGTCCTCCATTTGGCGTTCCTCCAGCGCCATCAGATCGGCGCCGTGGAATAAGGTCACGCCGGAAACGATCCTCCCCGGCGGCTGAACTAGCTGAAGGATGGACAAGGCGCTCACCGACTTGCCGCAGCCCGATTCCCCCACCAGCCCCAAGGTTCGCCCTGGAAAGAGCGCGAAGGACGCCCCGTCCACCGCCCGAAGGGGGCCTAATTCCGTTTCAAACGCCACCTCCAGCCCCCTTACCTCAAGAATGGGCTCGGAAACGCCAGGCGTGTTTTCAAGCATCGTGTTTTCAAGCATCTGGGACATGGGATCGCCAATTTAATCGCGCTGTGCTCATTCTGAAAAACCGCTAGCAATACGCATA
>CAJXGZ010000157.1 GCA_913053795.1 uncultured Rhodospirillales bacterium
CTGATCCTGGCGCGGCGCACCGAGAAATCCCTGAAGTCCGCCATGCGCTACCTGGCCATCCAGGTGGCGTCCGGCCTTCTCTTGCTGACCGGCGTTTTAATCAAAGCCCACGTGACCGGCTCCATCGCCTTTGAATATATCGGCCTCGACGGCCTCGGCGCGTGGCTGATTTTCATCGCCTTCGGCGTCAAGTGCGCCTGGCCCTTCCTGCATAACTGGCTCACCGACGCCTACCCGCAAGCGACGCCGACGGGAACGGTGTTCTTGAGCGCCTTTACGACGAAAGTGGCCGTCTACGCCTTGGCCCGGGGCTTTCCGGGAACCGAGCTTCTGGTCTACATCGGCGCCGCCATGACCATGTTCCCGATCTTCTACGCGGTCATCGAGAACGACCTTCGCCGCGTGCTGGCCTATTCCATGATCAACCAGGTCGGCTTCATGGTGGTCGGCATCGGCATCGGCACCGAGCTGGCCCTCAACGGCGCCGTCAGCCACGCCTTCAACGACGTAATTTTCAAGGGCCTGTTGTTCATGTCCTTGGGCGCGGTGCTCCATATGACCGGCAAGATCAAAGGCTCGGAGCTGGGCGGGCTCTACAAGTCCATGCCCTGGACCACCGCCTTCTGCATTGTCGGCGCGGCGTCCATTTCAGCCTTCCCCCTGTTCTCGGGCTTCGTCTCCAAATCAATGGTGATGGCGGCGGCGCTTGAGGAAGGGTACGGCGTGGTGTGGCTGGCGCTGCTGTTCGCTTCCGCCGGCGTCTTCCATCACGCCGGAATAAAAATCCCCTTCTTTACGTTCTTCTCCCATGATTCAGGCATCCGAACCAGGGAGCCGCCCTGGAATATGCTGATCGCCATGGGGCTGGCGGCGGTGATTTCAGTCTTTAACGGCGCCTATCCGTGGGTTCTTTACAGCCTGTTGCCGTTCCCGGTGGACTACGCCCCCTACACCGCAGCCCATGTGCTGACCCAGAGCCAGTTGCTGTTCTTCTCGGCCCTGGCGTTCTGCATGCTGAAGCTGACGGGCCTCTACCCGCCCGAGCTTCCCGGCGTCAACATCGACGCCGAGTGGAGCTATAGGCGGCTGCTTCCGCGCACTGTGCGGGTTTCGCGCAATTTCTTCAGGCCCATTGACGAAATGGTCAGAACCTATTGCGTCGATTTATTCAACGCCGCCGTCAAGGGCGTCAAAAACCTTGCCGGACCGGCGGGGGCGCTGGGACGAACGGCGACGGCCGGCTCCATGGTCACATGGGCGCTGGCGCTGCTCGGCGCGTATCTGGCGGTATATTTATTTTAAGCGGTAAAGAGGTCGGTTTGGCCGAGGTTCGCCCTGACGGCCTCGGTGACCTTGTCCATCTGGTTCATGGCTTTGCCGTAAAGCTTGGCGGCGGTGGCGGCGTCATCAGCCATTTCGGCTTCCTGAATCCATTTGGAAACGCGCTGGCATTGCTTCTGAATTATCTTAAATCGATCCAAATCAGACATTTCAAACCACCTGTTTCAGCCCAAGGAGAATCACTTGAGTATGGATCGTAGGCGGGCAACCCTTTCGCAATCGTTAAGATTCTGAAAAGCGCATCCCGGATGGGGGCCTACTTGCACCCTCTCAGGTGGTCGATGTATTCGGGCAGGAACAGGGAGATTTGCGGCGCGTAGGTGACCAAAATCAGGAACGCCAGCAGGATCATCATCCAGGGAATGCGCGGGAAATCGGGGTGGGGCGGGCTCGACGCCTTCATGCATGAGCACCAGCTGTCCAACAAGGAGGGCGTGGTCCTCATGTGCCTGGCCGAGGCGTTGCTGCGCATTCGGCTTGACGCTGGGCGTCCACAGCCGCGTAGGCGCATTCGCCGGCTACATCCAAGAGCGCCTCCACGTCGGCAACGCCTACGTCAACCGCAACATGATCGGCGCCGTTGTCGGCGTCCAGCCCTTCGGCGGCGAGGGGCTGTCGGGAACCGGCCCCAAGGCCGGGGGGCCGCGCTATCTGCACCGCTTCGCAACCGAGCGGACCTTGTGCGTCAACACCGCCGCCGCCGGAGGAAACGCGGCCCTGATGTCGCTGGAGGAAGAGGCGGGATGATGACGGCGGGCGTTGCTTATCGGCGAAGAAAGGGGGTATAAAATGTCCATGGGCTTCTGTCGCCGATATCTTTTTCTGGTTATTCTCCTTGTCCTGGGCGCTTGCTCCGGGCCGCCGCCTTATGTGCACAAAGCCAAAGAATTCGACAGGAACGCCTCAAACTTCGGCCAAGACCCCAAGGATATCGAAAATGTCACCGTCTGTTACGCCAAGAGCGGCACAACCCCGGCGGAAGTTCGAAAAACGGCTCAGGATGAATGCGCCAAGTTCAACAAGGAAGTAAGGTTCTTAAAACAGGACTACAGCACGTGCCCCTTGTCGGCGCCGGTTAGCGCTTTTTTCGAATGCTACATCCCTCAGCCTGCTTATCCCCCGAGCCGGGTGGGGACCGTGCCCAGGACGGGACCTGGGACTGGATCAGGACCCGCTACCGATTATGGAAATTACGGTCAAACCGGGGTCGGCGGACCCGCGCCATATTATTACCCCAACGCTCCGTCGCGGCTGCCCTTTCCCCAGACTCAGTGATCCGCCAGTCAAAGCCGGCTTGAAGAGGAGAATCCAATGCGAAAATTCACAATCGTTCTGATAGCTCTCTTCCTCGCCGCTTGCGCCAATAAGGAAGGCGGCGCCATGAAATTCAAAATGACCAAGGCCGAGGCGTTGGGCGCCGGGGTGGGCGCCGTTATCGGCGGCGCCGTCGGCTATCAGTTCGGCTCGGGATTGTCCCAGGCCTTGTTCTCCATGGCCGGCACAGTAGCCGGCGGCGCCGGGGGCTATGTGGCGGTGCGCAGATTGGCGCCGTCGGATCAGGCGCAATACACAAAAACAGCCAAACAAGCCCTGTCAAACGCCGCCGACGGGGAAACCCTGAACTGGTCCAATCCCAAGACCGGGGCCAGCGGAATTTTCAAGCCGACCCGCTCCTTCCGCGCGGCCGGCGATAATCTGTGCCGCGACTACCGCGCCGTCGTCGCCCTGGAAAGGGAAGTGTTGCGCAGCGGCGGCACGGCGTGCCGAATGTCCGGCGGCGATTGGCTGGCGTTTAACAACGCGCCTGGATAATGCGGATTAAAGGCGGCGGGGCGTCTTTATGAACAACTTCTTCACCGTCGTCGGGGTCAGTTATTTGGCGCTGGTGGGCCTTCTTTTTTCCTTCCAGCGCAACATGCTTTATTTTCCGGACGCAAGCGTTCCCTCGCCGGTCTTGTCCGGCGTTTCCGAGATGTCGCCGGTGTCCTTGAAGACGTCGGACGGGTTGCGCCTGCTGGCCTGGTATAAGTCCGCTTCCCGCGGACGCCCGACGCTGGTTTTCTTTCACGGCAACGCCGGAAATATCGGCGGACGGGGCTTCAAGGCGCGCCCCTTTCTGGACGCCGGATACGGTTTGCTGCTGGTCGAGTACCGGGGCTACGGCGGCAATCCGGGATCACCGTCGGAGGAGGGGTTTTTCGCCGACGGACGCGCCGCCCGCGATTTCCTCGCCTCCCAAGGCGTCAGCCCGCGTCTTACGGTTCTTTACGGCGAATCCCTGGGCACCGGCGTCGCCGTCAAAATGGCCAGCGAGATGGCGGGTGAATCCCCCGCCGGCGCCTTGATTCTGGAGGCGCCCTACACCTCGATCGCCGACGTCGCCGCCTATCATTACTGGTACGCTCCCGTTCGCCTGTTGATCAAGGACGCATTTGATTCGGCGTCCCTGATCGCCGGGGTGAAGTCGCCCATATTCATTATTCACGGCGACAGCGACAATACGATTCCCACCAAATTCGGGCGCAGGCTTTTCGAACTCGCCCAGGAGCCCAAGGAAAGCCTGTGGGTTCCCGGCGCCGGTCATAATGAGATTTACGCTTTCAACGGCGCCGCGGCGGTCCTTGATTTTCTCAAACGCCAAACCTGGAGCATAAAGTGAAGAAGTATTGCTTATCCGCCCTAATTTATTGACTTTTCCAGGGTTTTGAACCATAATATTCGTGTTGCGAGACTGAGTTTCGTTTGCCCCCGCCCTTGAGGAGCAGTGGGCTGAACCGGCGAAATAGATTGGGACGTGGATGGATTTATTTATATCGCCGTTGCCGGAAGCCGCGTTACCTGGACCGGGCGCATTAGTGACGCCTGGCGAGCCGGTGTACTCCGTCTTCGAACGTCCCCCCATCCAAGAGACCGAAGCCCTTCCCGGCGCCAACATGGATACCGCCAATTTCGTATTCGAGAAACCGCAGGACGGGCTAAAGCGCCCCGGCGACGGCGGACAGGAGAATCGCCAACGCGTTTTTTCGCCCGCCAACATTTCCTTCGCCGCCCTTCTCGAGGTCGCCGGAAGTGACGAGGGGGCCGCCGAGGGCGCCAGGGCCAACGGCGTCGCCAATTTCTCCGCCAAAGCCGCGGAGGCGTACGAAACCAGCGCCCGGGTCGTCACCGGCGACAACAACCCCCTGGGCGAGTCGCTGAGCCTGAGGTTATAGACCCCGTCACGGCCCGCCCATCTTTGCGGTCTGTGATGTGGATCACATGCAGGCGCTTCATATTGGAGTAGCATCAAGCCGTTATGAGCATAACCGGAATCATGTCGTCCGCGGTTTCCGCCCTCAACGCCAACGCGAGGGTCGCCGCCACCGCCGATAATATCGTCAACCTCAATGTCGACGGCTACAAGGCCAAGGAGGTCAGGACCACCACCCTGGTCACCGAGCAGACGTCGAACACGCTGTATACGCCGGGCGGCGTCAAGATCGCGGTGCAGGAGATGGGCCAGGTGGATTTGGCTCACGAGTTCACCAACCTCATGCAAGCCAAGTTCGCCTACAGCGTCAACGTCCAAGTCATCGAGACAGCCGAGGAGATGTCGGACGCGCTGCTCAAAATCAAGGCTTGAGTCTTTTTTCTCCCCCGCCGGATTTTTAACGATTTTTTTCCAGCAAAGTCTTAATATGGTTTGACGTGCGCGCCGCGCGTCAAGACTTGTGAAACAGCAGAGGGATCAACATGCCGCCCGCCGTCGACTCCGTTTTTGACGTCGCCTTCTGGTTCATCGACACGGCGGAGAACGCGGGCCAACACATGCAGCCCCAGAAGCTGCACCGCCTGTTGTATTTGTCTCAGGCTTACTTTTCTGTGGCCTACGAGGGCAGGAAGCTGATGCCCGCCTTTTTCATCGCCGACGAGATGGGGCCCATCGAGCCCAACGTCTACCGCGCCTTCGCCAAGGGCCGCCCGGACATCGAGGCGGAGTTGTTCATCCCCGTCGAGGTGGAGATGTTCCTCGACAGCATCTGGCGGCGCTTCGGCCACCAGTCCCCCAATCGCCTGGCGTCCATGTCCAGCGAGACCCAGGCCTACAAGCAAGCCTTTCGCAAAGCCCCGAAGACGGAAATCACCCTGCACGCCATGCGCCTGTCGTTCACCAGGGACAGCGCGGCGCCGGGCGTCGGCCAGGTGATCCAGCCCAAGGTGATGCTCTCGCAATCGGGCAAGCCGGTGGCGGTGAAGACGTGGAAGCCCAAGCCCGCCAAGTCCGAGAGTTCGGCCCAGTCCGCTAAGCCCGCTAAGTCCGCTAAGTCCGCAAAGCCCGCCAAGAGGGCCGCCAAGACGCCTGCCGA
>CAJXGZ010000158.1 GCA_913053795.1 uncultured Rhodospirillales bacterium
CCGCCTATAAGATTGCTTCGTTCGAACTTGTCGACCTGCCGCTGATCGAACTGGTGGCGGCCACCGGAAAGCCGGTTATTCTTTCAACCGGCATGGCGGATTTCACGGAAATTACGGAAGCGACCTCGGCGGCCCGCGACGCCGGATGCCGTGAACTGGCCGTTCTCCATTGTGTCAGCGGCTATCCGGCTTCGCCGGAGGAGAGCAATCTCCGCACAATCTCCATGCTGGCGGAGGATTTCGGGGTGGTAACGGGCCTTTCCGACCACACCCTGGGTACGGCTGTCTCCATAGCATCCGTTGCCCTGGGCGCTTCGATTATCGAAAAGCACGTGACCTTGCGGCGCGCCGACGGCGGACCGGACGCGGCTTTTTCGCTGGAACCGGATGAATTAAAGGAACTGGTTGACGGCTGCGCGACGGCTTTTGCCGCCCTGGGCGAGGCAACCTTCGAGCGGACCCCGGGCGAGGAAGAAAACCTCGTCTTCCGGCGCTCCCTGTTTGTCGTTGAGGATATGAACAAGGGTGACGTTTTTACCAGGGAAAATCTGCGCTGCATCCGGCCGGGACACGGGCTGGCGCCCAAGCACCTGAAGGACATCCTGGGCCGCCGCGCCGCCCGGGAATTGAAGCGCGGCGAACCGTTGGATTGGCCGGCGGTTTCCTGTAGTCTCGAGAAGGTATGATGATTGAGCGCGTTGGCGTCATTGATTACGGCCTAGCTAATATTCGCTCAGTCATCAACGCTATCAACTGCTTTCCGGTTGAAGTCTTCGTTGCCGAGTGTGGCAGCGAGTTGGAGAGTGCAGACGCTGTCGTCCTTCCCGGGGTCGGTAATTTCAGGTCCGGTATGAAGGCGCTACGTGAGCGAAACTACGAGGAGTGTCTCAACAAACTGGTAATCGAAGATGGCCGCCCCTTTCTTGGCATATGTCTTGGGTTGCATTTTCTTTTCGATGCCAGCGAGGAAGGCGGCGAGTCTGGTTTGGGGTGGGTCGAGGGTACGGTTCGCCGGTTTCTGGAGACACCGGAAAACAAGGTTCCCCATATGGGCTGGAACGAGGTCGAGATAGATGACTCGCCCTGCCTATTCACCGATCTCGAACCGCCGCTGGATTTCTATTTTGCGCATAGTTATCATGTGCCATTGGAGGGGGTGGCGGAAAGCATAGTTACCGCTGTCGGAAATTACGGCGTTCCCTTCGTCGCGGCCCTTGAGCGGGACAACCTGCACGCTGTCCAGTTTCATCCCGAGAAGTCTCAACTTGCCGGTATGAAGCTTCTGGAGAATTTTTTGACTGTTTCATGATTAAGTATCGTCTCATAGCGGTTCTGTTGATTTACGATGGTGCCGTGGTTCAGACACGACACTTCCAGGCTACCAATATAGTAGGCAGCGCTCTTACCGCCGTTGATTTCTTCAATACTTGGGCAGTGGATGAAATAATTATAGTCGAAATATCACGGACCGCGGAATATCTTGATTCCTTTGTCGGCATTGTCGAAGAATTGTCCAGGCGTTGTTTCGTGCCACTCACTGTTGGCGGCAAGATCAAGGGCACTGATCTGGTTCGTAAATTCACACTTGCCGGTGCCGACAAGGTAGTAATCAACTCCCAGGCCGCCCGGGATCCTGACTTGATCACCCGCATAGCCGACCGCTTTGGTAGCCAGTGTCTAGTAGTTTCCATAGATTCACGTCAAAACCCGGATATGGCGAGCGGCTATGAGGTGATGATAGATCAAGGGAGAACCCGGACTTTCCTTGACACTCTGGAATATGCGTTGCTGGCTCAAAAGAAAGGTGCCGGCGAGATTATGGTAAATTCGATCGAGCGCGATGGCGACAAGCGGGGCTACGACTTGGAACTCATCCGAAAGGTCGCCGATTCCGTTACGATCCCGGTTATCGCCATGGGGGGGGTTCGCGAATGGGATGATATGGTGAACGGTATCATTGATGGTCATGCCAATGCGGTTGCCGCTGGAAATATTTTCCATTATTTTGAGCACAGTACGAAAAAAGCCAAAGAGCATTTAGTCAAAGCCGGACTGAACGTAAGACCCCCAACATTCTTTAAAGTCAATATACCCAGGCGCCCTAAGTACAAACCGTTTTGAGGATTTTATGAAATACTGCCAAAGGTGCGTTTATCCGGGGAATGCCGCTCCAGGCATCATCTTCGATGATATGGGCGTCTGCTCAGGTTGCAGGTTGATCGAGAGCCGCCGTGAAGTTGATTGGGAAGAGCGGGAAAGGATGCTGCGTGAGATATTAGAAGAATCACGAGCCATGCAGCGCGAGAAAGGTAATCCATTCGACTGCATTATCCCTGTTTCCGGTGGTAAAGACAGCACCTTCCAGACATGGCTGGTCAAAGAAAAATACGGCCTGAATCCTCTCCTGGTTTCTTACAACCATACCTTCAATACCCCGCTCGGCATCCGCAACCTAAGCAATCTTGTCGAAAAAATGGACTGCAACCTGGTGCGCTTCACCACTGCGCCGGGGTCGGCCAAGAGAATTGCCGAGTACATGCTGAAGAAGGTCGGCGATGTGACCTGGCATTACCACGCCGGCATCATGACCTTTCCCATCCGGGCGGCAATCCAGTACGACGTCCCCCTCATAATTTGGGGCGAGGAGGGGTTCAGCGAGCTCGTCGGTATGCACAATGTCGACGATTTCGTCGAGTTCACCAAAAAGAAACGCCAGGAACATTCCATGCGTGGGTTCGAGCCCGAAGACCTGCTTGAAGAGGCGGACTGCCCGCTGACCGAATACGACTTGGCGCCTTTTTTCTATCCGTCCGACGAAGCACTGGAGAGATTGGACATTAGAGGAA
The DNA here is from genome assembly GCA_913053795.1 of uncultured Rhodospirillales bacterium. GTDB lineage: Bacteria > Pseudomonadota > Alphaproteobacteria > Rhodospirillales > 2-02-FULL-58-16 > CAJXGZ01. Next base: position 2,847 of record CAJXGZ010000158.1, read on the forward strand.
TCTACCTGTCCAATTTCATTCCATGGAACGCCCGCAAGCAAACTGAGTTTATTATCGAGAAATTGGGCTTCGAGACCGCTCAGTTCCGGGAACGGACCTTCAATATTTACGACAAGCTGGACGATGTCCACGCCAACGGTTTGCACGATTACCTCAAATACCTGAAATTCGGCTACGGTCGCACCACCGACGACGCGGCAACGGAAGTACGCCATGGCCGTATGGCTCGGGAACAGGCTATAGAAATGGTCGCCAAGTATGACCATGTGCGTCCCTCAGACATGGATATTTTCCTCAAGGCCGTGGGTATGATTGAGGATGAGTTCATGAAAATAATCGAGCCGATGCGCGATCCGGCCATTTGGGCTAAGGACGAGAATGGCGAATGGTACGTCAAGGACAGTGTTGTCAACCACCTCGACGATACCGGGGTCGATGCCGTTCGCGTACCATTGATTAAAGACGCCCGTCCCTTTATCCGCACTCCGGAGAAGACGTCCGCGCACGCGCAGAAGGCCGGCGAGCAGAATGAATATGTCATCCTTTAACAATGCGTCCGTCCGCCCTGTTAGTGTAATCAAGAATCGATAACGTCATGAAACTCTGTACAAATTGCGTTATGCCGGAAACTTCGGAGACCCTCAGTTTCGGAGACGACGGAGTATGCACCGTCTGCCGGCAGATTGAATTCAAACACGAGGAGATCGATTGGTCGGAACGCGGGCGCGATCTGGATGTTCTCCTCAAGGAGTATCGCGGAAAACACAAATACGACTGCATCGTGCCGTTCTCAGGCGGCAAGGATTCCACCTTCACCCTGTGGTACTTGGTGAAGGAGAAGAATTTAAAACCCCTGGTCGTCCGTTTTGACCACGGCTTCTATAGGCGCACCGTCAATGACAATGCCCTGCGTACCTTCCGCCAACTAGGTGTCGATGTCCATCAGTTCACCCCCAATTGGCAGGTCGTGCGCAAGCTTATGTACGAATCTCTCAAGCGACGCGGTGATTTTTGTTGGCACTGCCACACCGGCATCTTCGCCTATCCCATGTGGGTGGCGTTGGAAAAGAACGTGCCCCTGCTGTTCTGGGGAGAGCCGGATGCCGAGTACTCATCGTTCTACAGTTATGACGAGGAGGTAGAGCACAACGAGCATCGCTTCAACCGTATGGTTAACCTGGGTATAAACGCCGAGGATATGCTGGGTATGCTTGACGACAGCATCTCGGACTATGAGGTCAGCGAACGCGACCTCAAGCCTTTCACATTTCCGCCAATTCATGACTTGCGCCGCATTGGACCACGGTCGGTCTTTCTGGGCCATTACATCCCCTGGGACGTGAAAAAGCAGGTTCAAATCATCAAGGATGAACTCGGCTGGCGGGAAGATGAGGTGGAAGGAATCCCGCCCGGATATGGATACGAAAAGATCGAATGCTTTATGCAGGGGGTGCGGGATTACCTCAAATACCTGAAACGCGGTTTTGGCCGCACCACGCACTTGGCGTCCATCGACATCCGCAACGAACGCCTGACCCGCGAGGAAGGCCTGGAACTGGTCGGGAAATACGATGGCCGGCGGCCCGCCGCTCTCGACGTCTTTTTAGACATTCTCGGTATCGACGAGGAGAGTTTCATGGAACTGGTCAAGCCTCACGTAGTGGCGCCCCACAAGATGCCGGAGCTTGGCGAGTGCTCAAGGGGCAATTTGATCCCCCACGATTATGACCAGTGGTGGGATAACCTCGCCATCAAGAAGAAAACCCCTTAATCAAGCCGAAGAAGTCTCAATTTCATGCGCGTCGTCATCGTCGATTACAACGCCGGTAACCTGGAATCTGTCAGGAAGGCGGTCTATTACGCCGGCATTGATCCCGAAATCAGCGCCGCGCCGGAGGACGTGCTGGCCGCCGACCGGCTGATCCTGCCCGGCGTCGGCGCCGCCGGGCGAGCCATGGAAAAGCTTCGCGAGACCGGGCTGGACCAGGCATTGGACGAGGCCGTGCGCGTCGGCGGCAAGCCCATGCTCGGTATCTGCCTGGGCATGCAGATATTGGCGGATGAACTGCTGGAATTCGGCCCCTGCAGGGGGCTGGGCTGGATCAGGGGATCGGTGGCGCCGGTGCGCGATGTCGTCGGCGAGGGACCACGGGTTCCGCACATGGGTTGGAACTCTGTCGCCCCCCGGAACGGCGGCGAAGCCATGTTCCGATCGCTCAAGGGGCGGCGTGACTTTTACTTTTCCCATTCCTATACCCTGCGGCCGAAGGACGATTCGGTGATCGCCGCCACCGTCGATTACGGCACGCCGTTGGTCGCCGCCGTGATCTGGCAAACGGTCTTCGCCACCCAGTTCCATCCGGAAAAAAGCCAGGACAACGGCGAAAGGCTGCTTGCCGCGTTCTTCGACTGGAAGCCTTGAAATGCTGACCCAGCGTCTCATCCCCAGTCTGTTGATCAAGGGCGGGCGCCTGGTCAAGGGGGTGCGTTTCGGTGACCACCAGGACGCCGGGATGCCCCACACCACGGCCCGCGCCCACAACGCGCAAGGGGCGGACGAGCTTTGTTTTTTAGACATCACCGCTTCTTCTGACGAGCGGGCCATTTTACTCGATATTGTGCGTCACACGGCAGATGAAGTTTCCATGCCCGTGACGGTCGGCGGTGGCGTGCGCAAGGTGGAAGATGTGCAAACACTTCTCTCGGCTGGTGCGGACAAGGTGGCCATCAATACCGCGGCAATCACGCGGCCTGAATTTGTACGCGAAGCTTCCCGACAATTTGGCAGTTCCACCATCGTAGTCGCCATCGAC
>CAJXGZ010000159.1 GCA_913053795.1 uncultured Rhodospirillales bacterium
TGGAGGCGCGGACCGGAATCGAACCGGTGTACACGGCTTTGCAGGCCGCTGCGTAACCACTCCGCCACCGCGCCGAACTTAAAAAATTAAGCAGGGCGCCGCAACAAAAAAACCTCACCCATCGTGCGAAGGCGGGGAATTTAGACCGTGCGCCGCCACCGGTCAAGAAAGGGAAAAAAACCAAAGCACGCCCCACGCCCGCTATTGGGCCCGCTATTGAGCCCGCTATTGAGTTTGGCGGGCGACGGGAATATATAGTGAAGGCCTGTTTTTTTCCGGGAAGCTTGCGACATGGACTACTCAGACGCCCGCCGCAGAATGGTGGAAAACCAAGTTCGCGCCAACAAGGTGACCGATCCCCTGGTGATCGCGGCCATGGCGGCGTTGCCGCGCGAGGCTTTCGCGCCCGAGGCCATGAAGGACATCGCCTATGTGGACGAGGCCATTCCCTTGGGCGACGGACGTTTCCTCATGGAGCCCATGATTCTGGCGCGCCTGATCGAAGCCGCCAGGGTCCAGCCCACGGACGTGGTTTTGGAGATCGGCTGCGGCGCCGGGTACGCGTCGGCCTTGCTGGCCCGTCTGGCGTCCACCGTCGTCGCCCTGGAAAGCGACAAGAAATTGGCGGCCAAGGCCACCAAGACCCTGGGAAGCCTAGGCATCGACAACGTCGCCGTTATCGGCGGAAAGCTTGAAAACGGCTATCCCAAACAGGCGCCTTACGACGTCATTTTCGTTAACGGCTGCGTCGGTCAAGTTCCTTCGGGCCTGACAAAGCAGTTGGCCGAGGGGGGGCGTCTGGTTGCGCTGTTCGCCGACGAACCCTTGATGAGCCAGGGGTGGGGCAAGGCGGCGCTGCTGACCCGGTCTGGAGCGGGGGTGTCGCGCAATGATCTCTTTGACGCCGGAACGCCGGCTCTCGCCGGATTTTCCCTGGAGCCCGCTTTCGCCCTTTAATACCAAGGATCGATGATAATGGCCCATAGAGACGACGTCCGAAAGCCTTGGGAAGCCGTCTCTATGGGCCATTATCATCGATCCTTGGTATTAAAGGCGAGGCTGGAAGTGAAGTGCGCATGAACAAGCGGCCGCTGTTGTTTATAAGTCTGTTGGCGGGGGTTATGGGGATTGGACCTCTTGCTCAAGCTCAGACTTTGGAGGAAGCGCTCGCCGCCGCCTATCTCAACAATCCGACCCTGAAGGCCGAACGCGCCGCCTTGCGCGCCACCGATGAACAGGCGCCCCAGGCGAGCTCCGATTGGCGGCCTTCCGTGGAAATGACCGGCATAGCCGGGTACTCCTTGAACAAGAGCAACACAATAAGGACGACCAACGGCCTCCAGCACCGCAACCCGCGCTCCCTTGCTGTGACCCTTTCCCAGTCCATCTATCAGGGCGGACAGACCTGGGCCGCCATCAGAGAGGCCGAAAACACGATAAAGGCCGGACGCCGCCAACTGGCGGTGGTTGAGCAAACGGTGCTGCTGAGCGCGGTGACGGCCTTTATGGACGTTTACCGCGACCAAGCGGTGCTGGAGCTTAACATCAACAACGAACAGGTTTTGACGCGCCAGTTTGAAGCCACCGAGGACCGCTTCGAGGTGGGCGAGATCACCCGCACCGATGTTTCCCAGGCTCGCGCCCGCTTGGCCCGGGCGACGGCGGACCGCATCGACGCCGAGGGCAGCCTTGAGATTACCCGCGCCACCTTCCGCAACGTGGTCGGATACGTTCCCGGGAAGCTTGATCTCCCCAAGCCGCCCGAAGACCTTCCCGTCAGCAAGGAGGAAGCCATCAAAGTGGCGGCCATCGCCAATCCCAACGTCATCGAGGCTGAGTTTCTTGAGAAGGCGCAGCGCGACAACGTCGACCAGACGAAGGGCGAATTGCTGCCCTCCCTCGACCTTTCGGGCTCCGCCAAGCGCGCCTTCGATTCATTCAGCGAGGTGAGCAGGTTCGACAGCTACGAGGCCAAGTTGATCTTGACCGTGCCCATCTATCAGTCGGGCGCGGTGTACTCCCGCTTGCGCGAAGCAAAGCAGCAAGTGGGCGAGCAAAGGCAGCTCATCGACCAGAAACGGCGCGACGCCGTGGAGTCCGCAACCCAGGCCTGGGAGACCCTGCAAACGGCGCGGGCGCGAATCGATTCGTTCAAAACGCAGATAAAATCCTCCGAAGTGGCCCTCGAAGGGGTGCAAATGGAGGCCGCCGTCGGTTCGCGAACGGTGCTTGAGATACTCAACGCCGAACAGGAGCTATTGGACGCAAAGGCAAGCATGGTGCGGGCTCGGCGCGATGAAATCGTCGCAATTTTCAATTTGAAAGAAGCCACGGGAAAATTAACTGCGAAACAATTAAAGCTTCCTGTGGATTTCTATGATCCTACAAGTCATTATCAGGAGGTTCGCGGCAAGTGGTTCGGCGGCAGCAGTACAGGGGGCGCCGAGAGTGAGACAAAGGGGGATCCCCGGGTTGAAGATTAAGGGTGGAAATTTAGGATGATGGTTAACGTCATGCTAACTTTTGCCTTGTTAGAGTCTTCAACCGTGGGCGTGGATTTCGCCTAAATTAGTGGACGATCCATGAGCGAAGAAGCAGGTCAAACAGAAGGCGACGCCGGTCAAGAACCGTCGATGGAGGACATTCTTGCCTCCATCCGGCGGATTTTGTCCGAGGACGATGAGGCTGAGGAGGAACAGGTTGCGGCGCCCGAGCCCAAGCCCGAACCCGAGCCCGAACCCGAGCCCGAACCCGAGCCGGAACCCGAGCCGGAGCCCGAGCCGGAACCCGAGCCGGAACCCGAGCCGGAACCCGAGCCGGAAATTGAACTTACCGAGCCCGAACCGCCACCGCCACCGCCACCGCCTCCGTCCATGCCGGAGCCCGAGGAAATTCTCGAATTGACCCCGGCCATGGTGACCAGTGACGAGCCGTTACTCTCCGCGCCGACGATGCGGGTATCCACCGACGTTCTCGCCGAATTGGCCCGCGCCATCATGGACCGGCGTGACGTCTCGGTCGGCACCCATGAAATCACCCTCGAGGGAATGGTCAGGGAAATGCTCAAGCCCGTTCTCAAGGAATGGCTGGACCGCAATCTTCCCTATCTGATCGAGCGTTTGGTGAAGAAGGAAATCGACACCATCGTCAATAGAGCCGAGGGCCTGGGCGAATAACCCCAGGCTACTAGAGCCTGTTTAATGAATACCGGGCCACTGAGATCGGTTTTCCGGCTTCCTGACAAGGAAAGCGCACGCAGGCGATGCTAAAGCATCGTCAAGGGCTCTTGACGATGATCAGGAAGCCGGAAAACCGACCGAAGGCGCCGTCTCCAGCCCGCCGGTCAGCGTCAGACCGCTCTTGCGATGCGCCAGCATCGCGGGCGAGCGCCCTTTCTTGCCGGCGGACTGGAGACGGCGTCTCAGTGACCCGGTATTCATTAAACAGGCTCTAGGACCATGCTGGACAAGACCTACCGGCCCGCCGAGGTTGAGCAAACAATCTATTCCCAATGGGAGAATTCGGGCGCTTTCGCCGCCGATCCCGCGTCCTCGCGCCCTCCCTACTGCGTCATGATCCCGCCGCCCAACGTGACGGGCAGCCTGCATATGGGGCACGCCCTGAACAGCACCCTTCAGGATATCCTGATCCGCCGCAAGCGCATGCAGGGCTTCGATGCTCTGTGGCAGCCGGGCATGGATCACGCCGGCATCGCCACCCAGATGGTGGTGGAGCGCCAGCTCGAAGCTGAAGGAAAGACCCGCCATGACCTGGGGCGCGACAAGTTCATCGAAAAGGTCTGGCGGTGGAAGGCCCAATCCGGCGGCGCCATCACCGGCCAGTTGCGCCGCCTGGGTTCGTCCTGCGACTGGTCGAGGGAGCGCTTCACCATGGACGAGGGCCTGTCCGAGGCGGTGCGCAAGGTTTTCGTCGATCTTCACAAGCAGGGCCTGATCTATCGCGACAAGCGTCTGGTCAACTGGGACCCGCTGCTGCACACGGCGATCTCCGATTTGGAGGTGGAGCAGCGTGAAACCCTGGGCCGCATGTGGCATTTCAAATATCCGGTGGAGGGCGAACCCGGAACCTTCGTCACCGTCGCCACCACCCGGCCCGAGACCATGCTCGGCGACACCGCGGTGGCCGTGCACCCGGACGACGAACGCTACAAGGACCTGGTCGGCAAGAACTGCGTCCTGCCCATCGCCGGCCGCCTCATTCCCATCGTCACTGATGACTACGCCGACCCGGAGAAGGGCTCCGGCGCCGTCAAGATCACGCCGGCTCACGACTTTAACGACTTCGAGGTGGGCAAACGCCATGACCTTGAGATGATCAACGTGCTGGACCGCGACGCCCGCATGAACGAGAACACGCCCGAGCGCTACCACGGAGTCGACCGCTACGAGGCTCGCGACGCCATCGTCAAGGAAATGGAAGGCCTCGGCCTGCTTGATAAAATCGATGAAAACCAGATGGTGGTTCCCTACGGCGACCGCTCCGGCGTGGTCATCGAGCCGTGGCTCACCGACCAGTGGTTCGTTGACGCCAAGACCCTGGCCAAGCCCGCCGTCGAAGCGGTGAAAAGCGGGCGCATCAAGTTCGTCCCCGGAAACTGGGCCAAGACCTACTTCGAGTGGATGAACAATATCCAGCAGTGGTGCGTGTCGCGCCAGATCTGGTGGGGGCATCAAATCCCCGCCTGGTACGGTCCCGACGGCGAGATCTTCGTCGAGTTGACGGAAGAGGAGGCCCTGGCGGCGGCTGAAAAGCATTACGGACAAAAGACCGAACTCAAGCGCGACCTTGCATATCTCATGCGGCTGTGGAAGGATATGGAAATCCGCCGAACCAAAGGCGGGAATAAGCCAAGACTACTCTATTCTGAGAGTGATCTGCTTGTGCGTTCGCTGCGCGATCTTGTCGGCTCGGATATCAAACAAATCATCATCGACGATGAAAGCGCGATTACCCGTGCCGTGCAGTTTATGAAGATCGTGGCACCAAGGTCGTCCGCCAAGGTCATGCGCTATACCGGGGGCGAGCCGATCTATCACGCCTTTGGGATTGAGCAACAACTCACGCTAACCCACGCCCGCGAGGTACCCCTGCCCAGCGGCGGGCGCCTGGTTATCGACGAGACCGAAGCGGTGATTGCGATTGATGTCAACAGCGGCAAGAGTCGTTCGGCGCGCGATGCTGAGACGAACGCCTACAACACCAATGTCGAAGCGGTCGAACATGTCGTGCATCTGCGCAGCTCGGACATACTCCTGGGGATCCTGCCATTCTTCCATTCCTTCGGGTACATGGTCACGCTCTGGGCGCCGCTGAGCCTGGACGTGCACTGCGTCTATCATTTCACTCCGCTCGACGCCAAGCAAGTTGGCAAGCTTTCACGCCGGTGGTGCGGAAAAAATGCCGATGACCCTGGCCGCGGCATTCGATGAGAAATATGGCGTACGTCCGGTCGAGGGCTATGGAATCACGGAACTTTCGCCGCTGGTCTCGGTGAACGTACCTCCCAGCCGATCACAGACAGGAGAAACCGACAGTAAATATGGCACCGTGGGCCGGCCCATTCCGGGAGTGGCCGCTAAAATTGTCGATCCCGATTCCTTTGCCGATCTGCCAGTAGGGTGTGAC
>CAJXGZ010000160.1 GCA_913053795.1 uncultured Rhodospirillales bacterium
ACCTTCCCCCGCCTCTCACCGGTTCCAAGGGCCTCAATAACTCCTGTGGCCTTTGGCGGGGGATTTTAAGGGGGCGAGGCCCCCTTATGGGCGCCGACTTGCCTACTTCCCCTTCACGTCCATCATTTCCAGGTTGGTTTGGGCGGCCTTGGCGGCGGGGGCGTCGGGGAGGGCTTTGAGGATCTTGAGCCAGTCGGCGCGGGCGCCGTTGTCGTCGCCCTTGAGGCGGCGGATGATGCCGCGCTCCAAAAGGCCCTCCGGGTGCAGAGGGTCGATGATCAGCGCATGGTTGGCGTCCAGATCGGCGGCCTTCAGGTTTTTGAGAAAACGCTGGGTGCTGGCCCGAAAGACAAAAGCGTCGGCCGATTGCGGGTTGGCCTCAATGGCCAGGTTCAAATCCTTGAGCGCTTTCTTGTAATCGGCCAGGGCGGCCCGCGCCGTCGCCCGGTCCACCAGCAGGGTGTGGCTTTGGGGGTTGAGTTTAAGCGCCGCCGTCGCCGCCGCTTCGGCGCGCCCCGGATTGGCGTCCATCAGCCAGGCTTGCGAGGCCTGCCCCAGCAGTTCGGCCCTGAACAGGGGTTTTTCCTTGATTTCCCGGGCCAAATTCTCGAAGCGCTTGGCCGCCTCGTTGAAATTCCCGAGGCCCATCAGGGACGCCGCGACGCAGTGCTTGGCCGCCGCGCCGCCGCCCATGTCGCGCCAGGACATGGCCTGTTCGAAGGCCTTCTCAGGCGCGGTCTTGGCCAGATTCATGCAGGCGGCGTATTGGGCCGCCGGCCCGGCGTTCTGGTCCGCCTGCTCGGCCGTTTTCTGGGCCATGGCCGGAGCGGCCAGCAGCAATAGCGCAAAAATCAACATTCTTGCGGTCATGGTCTTGTGTCTCCTATAGAGTCAGGCTTCCTTTCTACGCCTGCAAGGCTTGAGAAATAATGAACGAAAAAAAGCCGCGTCTATTTTGTTTTGGATTGGGCTACAGCGCCAGGGTTTTGGCGGCTCGGTTAATGGAAAAAGGCTGGACCGTCGCCGGGACCTGCCGCGACGCGGCCAGCCTAAGCCAACTGGAAGGGTCGGCAATCGAGGCTTTCCTGTTCGACGGCGCCCATCCCTTGGCCGACGCCGGCAAAGCCCTGGAAGGCGCAAGCCATGTCCTTTGCTCGATTCCCCCCGGCCCCGGCGGCGATCCGGCGCTCCGCCATCACCAGCGGGATATCCAGCGGATCGAAGGCCTGGAATGGACCGGCTATCTGTCCACCACCGGCGTCTACGGCGATACGGCTGGGCGGGTGGTGGACGAGACGGCGCCCCTCAACCCCACCTCCGAGCGCGGCCGTCAACGGGTGGCGGCGGAAAAGCAGTGGCTGGCTCTGGCAAAGGAGGGGCTGGCGGCGCCTGGCGCGGCGGCCCATATTTTCCGCCTTTCCGGAATCTACGGGCCGGGGAGCAGCATGCTGGACAGGGTGCGCGACGGAACCGCCAAGCGCATCGACAAGCCGGACTGCCTGTTTTCGCGCATTCATGTGGCGGATATCGCCAATGTGGTCATGGCCTCCATGGCGCGGCCCAACCCCGGCGCCGTCTACAATCTGGCCGACGACGCGCCGGCCACGGCCTCGGAGGTGACGGCGTTGGCTTGTGAATTGCTGGGCGCAGCGCCGCCGCCGCTTGTTCCCTTCGATGAAGCGGCCAAGGAGATGTCGCCCATGGCCTTGTCCTTTTGGAAGGACAATCGCCGGGTGGACAACGCCCGCATCAAGAAGGAATTGGGCGTAAAACTGAAATATCCCGACTACCGTTCGGGCCTCAAGGCTATACTGGCGTCATGATCAAAATCGCTCAAATCAGGCGCTATCCGGTGAAGGGGCTGAGCGCGGAATCCCTGGAGCAAGTCCAGCTTCAGCCGGGCCAAGGCGTGCCCCATGACCGCCGTTTCGCGCTGGCGCACGCCTCGGCCAAGTTCGATTTGCTGAAGCCCGAGTGGCTGCCCAAGACCTATTTCCTGATGCTTAAGCGCGATCAGCGCCTGGCCACCCTTGAAACCTCATTTGACGAGGAAAGCGGCGTATTGAGCGTTTACAGGAACGGCGAGCAAATGGCGCGGGGCGACTTGACCGCGCCGGAGGGGCGCGCCGAAATCGAGGACTTCTTCGCCGATTACATGAAGCGCGAGGCCAAGGGCGGGCCGCGTCTTTTGGAGGCGCCGCCGGACCATATGTTCTCGGACCACCGCAACCGCGTTCTGTCCTTGATCAACCCGGCGTCCATCGCCGAGCTGGAAAAGGTCATCGGTGCGGAAAAGGTCGTCGCCGCCCCCATAAATCCCATCCGCTTTCGTCCCAACCTGATCCTGGACGGGGCCGCCGCCTGGGCCGAATTTCAGTGGTTGGACCGGGAAATCTCCATTGGCGGCGCGCGCCTCAAAGTCACCAAGCGCATCGACCGCTGCGCCGCCACCCACGTCGACCCGGACACCGGAAACCGCGATATGAATATCCTCAAGGCCCTGAAACAGGGCTTCGGCCATGTGGACATGGGGGTTTACGCCAAGGTGCTCCGCGGCGGCGCCGTCGCCGTTGGCGATGAACTCAAGGTATTATAGAAAAATCAGGCGGTTGCGGGATCGGCTTTATCCGTCTTATTCGCTTTTGCTTTGGTTTTTGTTGTGGCGGGCTGGGGGGCGGGCTGAGGTTCGGGCGCGCTTGCCTTTTCAACCGCAACCGGTTGGTCCGTTTTATCCGTTTTGTCCGCTTTGACTGTTTTGTTGGCGTCATCGTGTGACGGTTTTCCCTCATCCCTCCGGTTTGGATGATTGTGTTGACCTTGTCCGCTTTGCCCGCCTTGTCCGTCGCCGCCGTTGCTGGCGTGAATGATGCGGTAATAATGCTCGGCGTACTGAAAATAGCCCTCGGAGACGATGCGGTCGCCGCAGGAATAGGCGTCGCGGGCCAGGGCGAGATATTTATCGAGAATCTGCTGAGCCGTGCCGCGGATTTTATTGTCAGAGCCGGTGCTTTCCATGCTCTGATTTTTGTTTGAGTGGTTTCGTTTGCCGTTGCCGCGCGAACGCCCCCGTTTTGGATTAGGATTATGTCTCATGATTCCCGTTGTCGGTTGTTTACGTATTTTCCTTATTGACGCACACGCCACGCTACCTTCGCGGCCAGCGCGTGTTCTCTCAACTTACCCATCTTGGCGACAGCTTTGGGGAAAGGGTTAATCTTAAAAACGCCCCTCGGTGCGAAACCCTTGAGGCGCGGAACCCTCGCAGCCTCATAAGGCTACCCTCTAATGAAAAAATAGACGTGAAGCGCAAGTATTCCAACCTTTTTTTTAAATATTATTTTAAATCGCCGCCGCCGCCACGCCCACCGCCACGCATCGGGGGATTCCCGACAAATCATTCTTAATGCCAATGAGCGCCAAGCCATGCTCCTGGAGGACGTCGACAACCGGCGGCGCCTGACCTTTCCCGACCTCCAAAAAAACTTGCCCCGACGGCGCCAGCAATCCTTTTAAAAGCGGCGCAATGGCGCGGTGGCTTTCCAGCCCGTCGTCTCCGCCCGAGAGGGCGAGGCGGGGCTCAAACAGGGAAACTTCCGGCTCCAGGCCGGGAATGTCGCCCGCCGGAATATAAGGCGGATTGGCGACGATCAGGTCGAAGGACTTAGTTAGGCCCCCATTCAAATTCCCATGCCAGTTTCCTTGGACAAACTTCGCCCGGTCCGCCAGACCCAGGTCGCGGGCGTTCTTTGCGGCGACCTTGAGGGCGGCGGCGCTGATGTCGACGCCAAGCCCCCGCGCCTCTGGAAGTTCGTGAAGCAGGGCCAGCAACAGGCAGCCGCTTCCGCATCCAAGATCGAGAATAGAGGTTACGGTTTGGCGCCCCCGCGCCCAAGCCAGCGCCGCCTCGACGATGGTTTCCGAATCGGGGCGGGGAATCAGCGTATCCTTGGTGACGTGAAAAGGCAGGCTCCAGAATTCCCGGGTTTTAAGGATATGGGCCAGCGGCTCGCGCTTGGCCCGGCGCGCCGCAAACGCCTCAAGGCGCGCCGCGTCCTTGGCGCTGACGCCGGTTTCAGGGCGTCCCAGCACCGCCGCCGCGTCGACCCCGAGCACGCTCCCCACCAACAAGCGCGCCTCAAGCTTGGCCGCGGCTATGCCGGCCGACGCCAGGCGGCGGCTGACATCGTCAAAGGCGGCGCCGATAGAGTTAGATGAGGTCATGCTCCTAATGCTTCGAGCTTACCGGTCCATTCGGAAAAGCGCGGGCACGCTTCACGAATGGCTCCAATGCCTATTCTCTCAAGAACTATTGGGCCGTCTACAACTTTGTCATAGTCATTAAAGAGATGTTTTAGCCGTTTGGACGGGGCCGTGGCGTTGCCGTCGTTAATGTTCTCGGCTTCGCCGCATTCCCTGAGAATAGCCCTCATTTCAGCCGTCTTCGCTGATTCAGCAAGCTCATCAGAAGCTATGTCGGGAGAAGCAAACAGTAGAGCCTCGAATTCGAATTTCTGGATGTACGGGATAAAACGATCACTCTTATAAACATCCTTTTGAAGTTTTTTCTCCAATTCCTCAACTGTTCCTCCAACTTCCCGGCCAGTCATTTCATAGAAGTCGAAAAGGGTTGTCGTGTAAGCTTCGGCATCCCCAATCAGCTTGTTCAGTTCATCAATGAGTTTCCCGTATTTGACAAAGCCCCCCCTGTTATTAGGCCCTGCGGGGTTTTCACGAGTTGTGACTGTGGTGGGAACGCAATAAACACCGGAACCTTCAAGATGAGGGGCAAGAGTCCGGGTCACGAATTGGCGTTCTGTCGGTCCCTCGACCAACATCAGAACCCGTGTCATTTAGGCGTCCCTCCAAGGAGGTTTTTCTCCCAGAGATCACCAATTCCGTACTCCTCAAGCCATTGGGAAACTTCCCCTTCATCAAGCCGTCTGAATTCGGATTCGCCGTTATTCCGGTCGGCCAGGATTATGTCTTCATAAGAGAATTGATTGGCAAGCGTCACCGACTGGGTGGCGGCGATGACTTGGCATTTGGTGGCCGCTTTCCGTATCAAGCCGCCCAGCAAGTGAATCGCGAAGGGATGGAGTCCAAGTTCCGGCTCGTCGATGAGAATGACTTTCGGGGGATCGGGTTGGAGAAGGACGGTTGCGAGGCAAACAAATCTTTGCAAGCCGTCGGGGAATTCGCTGGCGAAGAAAGGCCGCTCTATCCCTTCGTGCCTCCATCTTAGAAGGATTTTTTTGGGATTGTGTTTTTCCGGTTCAAGAATGAAGTCTTTGAAGAATGGAGCTACTCTGCGTATCGTTTGGACAATCCTGCCGTAGGACGCTGGTTCATGTTTATTAATGGAAAAAAGGAATGGAGCCAGATTTCCTCCATCGGAATGCAGCCTTGCGACATCGTGTACGTGTTGCATCTTCTGAATCGCCGCGTCCGGTCCGGTGTCCAGAAAATGAAAGGCCGTCCAGCAGACTATGCGTACGCCAAAATCAAAGTCCGTTTTCTCGAACAATTCTGTAGAAAGAGCTGCGGTTATCTTAGTTTGCAGAAAAGACTTGTATCCGCCGGGGCCGACTTCATGGAGTTCATTCGGCGTCTTCACGGTCTCATCCTCAATCCGCAGCAAATCGCT
>CAJXGZ010000161.1 GCA_913053795.1 uncultured Rhodospirillales bacterium
GACGCTGGGAGAGGAGTTCTGCACCCGAACCCTCGGCATCGGCGCCGAAAAGCTCAACAATGTAACCTTTAACCTGTTGAGCGAGATCGGTTTTTCCAAGAGCGACCTGGAGGCCGCCAACACCCACGCCTGCGGGGCCATGACCCTGGAGGGCGCACCCCACATCAAGGAAGAGCACCTTCCGGTGTTCGACTGCGCCAGCCCGTGCGGCCGCATCGGCGCGCGCATGCTTTCCGTTGAAAGCCACATCCGCATGATGGCGGCGAGCCAGCCCTTCATCAGCGGCGCCATATCCAAGACCATCAACATGGCCAACGCGGCCACCGTCGAGAATTGCAAGGACGCCTACATGCTGTCCTGGCGCCTCGGCCTCAAGGCCAACGCCCTTTATCGGGACGGCTCCAAGCTGTCCCAGCCGTTGCAGGCGGCGCTGCTGAACGAAGAAGACGCCGGTCTCTTGGCGACGGCGGAAGCGCCAGCCGCCGTGCGCGCCGAAAAGGTCGCCGAGCGCATCATCGAACGCTTCGTGGTGAAACGCCATCGCCTGCCCCAACGGCGCAAGGGATACACCCAGAAAGCCACCGTCGGCGGCCACAAGGTGTACCTGCGCACCGGCGAATACGAAGACGGAAAACTGGGCGAGATTTTCATCGATATGCACAAGGAAGGCGCCGCCTTCCGCAGCCTCATGAACAACTTCGCCATCGCCATCTCCATCGGCATGCAATACGGCGTGCCGCTTGAGGAATACGTGGAGGCCTTCACCTTCACCCGCTTCGAGCCATCGGGCCTGGTGGAAGGCAACGAAACCATCAAGATGGCCACCTCCATCCTCGATTATTTGTTCCGCGAACTGGCCGTTTCCTATCTGTCGCGCAACGATCTGGCCCATGTGAACCCCAGCGACTTGGCGCCTGACTGCCTGGGTCGCGGCAATGACGAGGGCGACCTGCCCACCCCCTCCGACGCCGGCGCCATGAAAGTGGTGGAGCGCTTCACCAGCCAAGGCTTCGTGCGCTCCAACTTCATGGTGATCAAGGGGTCCAAGGGATACGGCGGCGGCGGCGCGGCGGCGGCGGCGGCCAGCGGCGTCCTAGCCGCCCCCGAGGCGGCGGAGGCGTTGAACCTTGACGCCGTCGTCATCGAGGAAGTGAACGAACGCATGGACCATGTGCGCGTAGCAAAGATGAAAGGCTATGAGGGAGATTCCTGCGACGAATGCGGAAACTTCACGCTGGTGCGCAACGGCACTTGCCTGAAATGCATGACATGCGGCGGCACCAGCGGATGTTCGTGACGCGCTAGCCGCGAAAGATATCCTCCCTGGGAAACTTAGGGGCGGCGTTCAAAGGCTTCGGCCCTGGCGCCGCCCCCCTTTTATTGGGCGGACGTTGCATCAATGCGTCTTTACATATTTCCGGAGCACGTCATTAATGCGCGTTTGCCAACCCTTGCCGGTCGCCTGGAAATACTCAATGACTTCAGGAGACAGCCGCAAGGACAAAAGACGTTTTGTCGGCTTCTTTTGCGCCCCACGCCCACGGCGCTCCACCGGCTCGCCATCCCGATATAACTGACCCTCATCGAAGAACTCACGGGGAAGCTCCGGGATTTCATCAAGTTCCTTTTTGGTGGGCTCTCCTTTTTTGCTTAGCACTGGGGCGTCAATCTTCTGCAAATTGCTCTTCAAACCAGCGGATTTCGCGTTCATTGGCTTTCCTCATGGAAATAATGCGCGTCACTTCATCGCGCGTCGTGTGGACGATCACAACCAATCTGCCCGCAAGTTCGCCCATGGTGATTTCGCGGTCCTCGCCGTAGTTCTGGCGATTGTCCGTCCATGTGATGCGTCGAGGACCGTTAAAAACAAGCGGGGCATCCTCAAAATCGATCCCTCGATCAGCAATGGCGGCGAGCCGTTTCGCTTGGTCGTATTCGACCTTCATGATTTTATTGTAGCTACAGAATGCCAAGATGTCAAAAGCCGGACAACCCTGGGAAACTTAGGGGCGGCGTTCAAAGGCTTCGGCGCTGGCGCCGCCCCCCTTTTCGCACCTTCAAAAAAATATCGTTCCCCTCCGCGCCCAATGGCGATACCATGCGTTGCAACATAGCAAGCGCAAGCGAGGGACAATGGCTGTTTCCGAACTCATGATGGAAGGCGTTAACCTGATGGTTATCGGCATGGGCACGGTGTTCGTGTTTCTGACCGTCATGGTGGCGTCGGTGCTCCTGATGTCCAAGCTGGCGCGGAAAATCGAGGGCGCGGCGCCGCCGCCGGACGCCGGAGACAGCGCTCCCGATGATCACATCGCGGCCATCGGAGCGGCGATTCGCCGTCATCGCGACTCGCGCTCCTCCTGATTTATTCGTTCAACCCTCAAGCCTTAAAGGAGACACCGACCGCTTATGACTAGGCCACTTGGAATTACGGATTTAGTGCTGCGAGACGCCCACCAGTCTCTTTTGGCGACCCGCATGCGCACCGAAGACATGCTCCCTATTTGCTCTAAGCTGGACGACGTGGGCTATTGGTCCTTGGAAGTATGGGGCGGCGCCACCTTTGATTCGTGCATCCGCTTTCTCGGCGAAGACCCGTGGGAGCGCCTGCGCAAGTTTAAAGCCGCCTTGCCCAAAACGCCGTTGCAGATGCTGTTCAGGGGCCAGAACATTCTCGGCTATCGGCATTACGGCGACGACGTGGTGGACAAGTTCGTCGAGCGCAGCGCCGTCAACGGCATAGACGTCTTCCGCATCTTCGACGCCATGAACGACATCCGCAACATCGAGCGCGCCATCAAGGCGGTCATCTCCGCCGGCAAACACGCCCAGGGCTGCGTCTCCTACACCTTGAGCCCTATACACAACATGGACTACTGGCTGGACTTGGCCAAGAAGCTGGAGGATTTGGGGTCCCACTCCATCTGCATCAAGGACATGGCCGGGCTGATCACCCCTTACGCGGCGGAAGAACTGGTGTCCCGCCTGAAGCAGACCGTGGACTTGCCCATCGCGCTGCACAGCCACGCCACCACGGGCATGAGCACGGCGGCCATCGTCAAGGCCGCCGAGGCGGGTTGCGACATGGTCGACGCCGCCATCTCGACCATGAGCATGGCCACCGGCCATTCGGCCACCGAGTCGGTGGTGGCGATCATGGACGGAACCGGCCGCGACACCGATCTTAACCTGGGGCTGATTGAGGAAATCGCCGCCTATTTCCGCCAGTTGCGCAAGAAATACGCCCAGTTCGAGGGCTCCATCAAAGGCATCGATTCGCGCATCCTGCTGGCCCAGGTGCCGGGCGGCATGCTCACCAACATGGAAAGCCAGCTCAAGGAACAAGGCGCGCTGGACAAAATGGACGAAGTCCTGGAGGAAATCCCCAAGGTCCGCGAAGATCTGGGCTATCTGGCGCTGGTGACGCCGACCTCGCAGATTGTCGGCACGCAGGCGGTCATCAACGTCATGATGGGCGAGCGCTACAAGAGCATCACCAAGGAAACCCGCGCCGTGCTGCGCGGCGAATACGGCGCCACCCCGGCGCCCGTGGACAAGGATTTGCAGGCCAAGGTGCTGGAAAAAGGCGAAGAGCCCATGACCTGCCGCCCGGCGGACGTTATCGAGCCGGAAGTGGACAAGCTCACCGAAGAGCTTAAAGGGATCGCCAAGGAGAAGGGCCTCAAGCTCGCCGACAACCTAATCGAGGACGTGCTGACCTACGCCCTGTTCCCGCAAATCGGACTCAGGTTCTTCGAGAACCGGGATAACCCGGACGCCTTCGAGCCGGCGCCCACGGAAGAAGACGCCCAGCCCGCGCCTAATCCGGGGACGGCAGGCGGCCCAGGCGGCCCAGGCGGCGTTGAAAGCTACCGTGTGGTGGTCAACGGCGCGGCTTACAACGTCGAGGTCGGCCCAGGAGGCGCTGTGAGCGGCGCGGCGGCCCAACCGGCGGCGGCGGTGAACGGCGAGCCGGTCCCGTCGCCTCTGGCCGGCAATATCTGGAAAATCCAGGTTGACGAGGGGCAAGAAGTGACGTCCGGCGAAGTGATCATCATTCTGGAAGCCATGAAGATGGAGACCGAAGTGCGCTCCCCCAGGGACGGCGTGATCACCTCAATCAACGTCAAGGAGGGCGACGCCGTACAGTCCGGCGACACCCTCGTCACCCTCGGTTAGCGCGCCATGGACGTCATCGCCCAGTTGAAGACGCTCTGGGAGAGCACCGGACTGGCCAGCTTCACCCTTGGCCAAGCGGCGATGATCTTCATTTGCGGCGTGCTGATCTATCTGGCCATCGTCAAGAAGTTCGAGCCGCTGCTCCTGATTCCCATCAGCTTTGGCGGAATCCTCTCAAACATCCCCGGCGCCGGCGTCGCCATGGCCTCCATGGACCCAAGCCAGCCCGCGGGATTTCTTTATTACATCTACGATATCGGCATCAACTCAGGCGTCTTTCCCCTGCTGATCTTCATGGGCGTCGGCGCCCTCACCGACTTCGGCCCCCTGATCGCCCGGCCCAGCACCATCTTCCTCGGCGCCGCGGCCCAGTTTGGAATCTTCATCTCGCTGCTGGGCGCCCTGGCCATGAACGCCCTGCCGGGAATTGAGTTCAGCCTGGCCGACGCCGCCGCCATCGGCATCATCGGCGGGGCCGACGGGCCGACGGCCATCTTCCTCTCCAGCCGATTATCCCAGGACTTGATGGGACCAATCGCCGTGGCGGCGTATTCCTATATGGCGCTGGTGCCCATCATCCAGCCGCCCATCATGCGCGCCCTCACCACCGAAAGAGAGCGCACCATCGTCATGCAGCAGCTGAGGCCGGTTTCCAAACTGGAGAAAATCCTCTTCCCGCTCACCGTTCTGCTTCTGTGCGCCTTGTTCCTTCCTTCGGCGGCGCCGCTGATCGGCTCCATCACGTTCGGCAACCTGCTCAGGGAATGCGGCGTCGTCGAGCGCCTCTCCAAAACCGCCCAGAACGAACTGATCAACATCGTCACCATCTTCCTCGGCCTCGGCATCGGCACCAAATTATCCGCCGAAAAGTTCCTCAACGCCGAGACTCTGGGCATCCTCTTGCTGGGGCTGATAGCGTTCAGCATCGGCACCGCGACCGGCGTTCTGATGGGCAAGCTGATGAACGTCATGTCCGGCGGCAAGATCAATCCCCTGATCGGCGCGGCGGGCGTCTCGGCGGTGCCCATGTCGGCCCGGGTAGTCAACAAGGTGGGCCTTGAATCCGACCACCACAACTTCCTGCTGATGCACGCCATGGGCCCTAACGTGGCCGGCGTCATCGGCTCGGCGGTGGCCGCCGGCGTGCTGCTGTCGGTGCTGGGGGGGTAACGCGGGCCGCCAACCACTAGCGTTTCAGACGGGTGACCTCTTTCATCATTTCATCGACGGTCTTGAAGACGTTGGCCGAGGCGTTGTAGGCGGCCTGGGTCATGATCATCTTGGTGAACTCGTCGGCAATCACGGGAATCTCTCTTCCCACCAGGGGTAGGATAAGGGTTTTACCCACGAGATCCTGATACCTCTCATCCTTAGGGTTCACCGCAACGGCCGTATCTCCAAGCATTGTTTCAGGACGGGTGGTTGCAATCTCTATATATCGGTTTCCCCCTTTCACA
>CAJXGZ010000162.1 GCA_913053795.1 uncultured Rhodospirillales bacterium
GATTCCATGGACATCGAGCGCGAGCGCGGCATCACCATCAAGGCCCAGACCGTGCGTCTGAACTACAGGTGCGCCAACGGCGAGACCTATCAGTTGAACCTCATGGACACCCCGGGCCATGTGGATTTCTCCTACGAAGTCAGCCGCTCCCTGGCGGCTTGCGAAGGTTCTCTGCTGGTGGTGGACGCCACTCAAGGGGTGGAGGCGCAGACTCTGGCCAACGCCTATCTGGCCATCGGCGCCGACCATGAAATCGTGCCGGTGCTGAACAAGATCGACCTTCCGGCGGCCGAGCCCGGCCGCATCAAGGCGCAGATCGAGGAAGTGGTGGGCCTGGACGTTTCCGAGGCCCTGCATATCTCCGCCAAGACCGGCGCCGGCGTCGCCGAGGTTCTGGAAGCCCTGGTCCGCCTTCTGCCGCCGCCCCAAGGCGACGGCGAGGCGTCCCTCAAGGCGCTGCTGGTGGACAGTTGGTACGATCCTTATCTCGGAGTCATGATCCTGGTGCGCATCCAGGACGGCTTCCTCAAGAAAGGCATGAAAATCCGCATGATGGCGAGCGGCGCCTCTTACCAAGTGGAGCAAGTGGGCTATTTCGCGCCCAAGCCCGTCAAGGTGGACCAGTTGTGTCCCGGCGAGTTGGGCTACTTCACGGCGTCCATCAAGACGGTGGCCGACACCAGCGTCGGCGACACCATCACCGATGAGCGCAAGCCCGCCGCCGAGCCCCTGCCCGGGTTCCGTCCTTCGGTGCCGGTGGTGTTCTGCGGCATGTTTCCCGTCGACAACGGGCAATACGCGGAGCTTCGGGATTCACTGGATAAACTTCACCTCAACGACGCCAGTTTTCATTTCGAGGCGGAGACCTCGGCGGCGCTGGGACTGGGATTCCGCTGCGGGTTCTTAGGATTGTTGCACCTTGAGATCATCCAGGAGCGCCTGGAGCGCGAGTTCAACCTGGACCTGATCACCACCTCGCCCAGCGTCGTCTACCGCCTGCGCCTCATCGACGGAACCATGACCGAGCTGCACAACCCCACCGACATGCCCGACCCGGTGAAGATCGACTTTATGGAGGAGCCCTGGATCAAGGCCACCATCATGTGCCCCGACGAATACTTGGGCGGCGTCTTGCAGCTGTGCACGGACCGCAGGGGCGAGCAGGTGGATCTGACCTATGTGGGCGGCAGGGCCATGGCCGTCTACCGGCTGCCCCTGAACGAGGTGGTGATCGACTTCTATGACCGCCTGAAGTCCACCTCAAGGGGCTACGCCAGCTTCGATTATGAGATGGATGGCTACACCCAGTCCGACTTGGTGAAGGTGTCCATCCTGGTGAATACGGAGCCGGTGGACGCGCTGAACTTCATTGTTTTCAAGACGCACGCCGAAAGCCGGGGCCGCGCCATCTGCGACCGCCTCAAGGATTTGATCCCGCGCCAGCTGTTCAAGATCGCCATCCAGGCCGCCATTGGCGGCAACATAATCGCCCGCGCCACCGTCAACGCCATGCGCAAGGACGTCACCGCCAAATGCTACGGCGGCGATGTCTCGCGCAAGCGCAAACTGCTGGACAAGCAGAAGAAAGGCAAAAAACGCATGCGCCAGTTCGGCAACGTTGAAATCCCTCAGTCCGCCTTTCTGGAGGCCTTGAAGACGGGGGATGATTGATTGCCGCGCCATATGATAGGTTCTATCCTCTAGCTACTGGGACAAAAGACATGACGCCGAAACAACGCACAGCGCCGCCTTTTTCGCCGGTCCTGCTTGCGGGACTCGCCATGCGGTCCCTGCCGCCGGTCCTGCTTCAGCCGGCGCTGGACGCCGCCATGACGGCGATTCGAAGGCGGCGCCCGGGACTCTTTGACCGTATTTCGTGCCTCGAAAACCCGCGGTTTCTGATTGATCCCGTGGACTTGCCTTTTGCCTTTATCCTGGTTCCCGGCCCCGAGAATCCGAGCTTGCGGGCATTGAGAAAAATCGACGGCGACATGGACGCCGAGGACGCCACCGCCACCATCCGCGGGCCTCTGCTGGTGCTGCTGGACCTGTTGGAGGGGCGTACAGACGGCGACGCCCAGTTTTTTTCCCGCGATTTGGCGATCGAGGGCGACACCGAAGCGGTGGTGGCGCTTCGCAACGCCGTCGACGGAGCCGAGGTGGACATTGTCGGCGACGTGCTGTCCCTGACCGGCCCCTTCGCCCAGCCGGCGCGCCGCGCCGTCGATATGGCGGGCGGGTTGTTCAAGCGCGCGCACCAAGACCTTGAGGCCTTGCGCGCCTCCGTCATCTCCCCGGCCATGCGACGCGGCAAGGCCCAGGCGGACCGCATGAACAAGCTGGAGGATAAAGTCAACGCCCTCGACCGCAAACGCCGCAAGGCGGGAGCCGGCAAGGCATGACGGCGCGCGCGCCCCTTGAGTTGGTTTGTCCGGCTGGAACCCCCGCCGCCCTTCACGCCGCCGTCGACGCCGGCGCCGACGCCGTCTACCTGGGGTTCCGCGACGAGACCAACGCCCGCAACTTCCCCGGCCTCAACTTCAACCGCCAGGAGCTTGAGGAGGGACTAGCCTACGCCCGCCAACGCGGCGCCAAGATCCTGGTCGCCATCAACACCTTCCCCGAGGCGGGGAATCCCGGACCCTGGCGCTCGGCGGTGGACGACTCGGCGAGCATCGGCGTTGACGCCGTGATCCTCGCCGACATCGGGCTCGCCGATTACGCGGTCCGCAAACACCCCGGTTTGCGCCGCCATCTTTCGGTGCAGGCGGCGGCCTCCAATCCCGAAGCCATCCGTTTTTACCAGGAGGCCTTTGGCGTCAAGCGGGTGGTGCTGCCCCGCGTCCTGACGGTGGCGGAGATCGCCGCCCTCAACAAAAAGATTTCGGTGGAGACCGAGGTCTTCGTTTTCGGCGGCCTCTGCGTCATGGCCGAGGGACGCTGCGCCCTGTCCTCCTACGTCACCGGGGTTTCGCCCAACAAGGACGGCGTCTGCTCGCCCGCCAGCCACGTGCGCTATGAGGACCAAGGGGACCGCTTGGTTTCCAAGCTGGGGGACTTCACCATCAACGCCTTCGACGAGGACGAGCCCGCCGGATATCCGACGCTGTGCAAGGGGCGCTTCGTCGCCCAGGGGAGGGCCTCTTATTTGTTCGAGGAGCCCACCAGCCTCAGCGCCGCCCGCCTGCTGCCCGAGTTGATGGACGCGGGGGTAACCGCCTTGAAGATCGAAGGGCGCCAGCGCGGCCGCGCCTACATCGCCAAGGTGACGGCGGCCTTCCGCGCCGCCGTCGACGCCGTGGCGCGGGGCGAGCCGGCGCCGGACCTGGATTTGGGCGCCGTCACCGAGGGCCAGCGCCAGACCGCCGGCGTCTACGACAAGACATGGCGATGAGAACGGGGCGCTAGAGTAATGGGGAGATGAACGCGAAATTGACCCTTGGCCCGGTGTTCTTCAATTGGCCGCCGGAGAATCTCCGCGACTTTTATTTCAAGATCGCCGATGAGTCCTGCGTCGACAGCGTTTGCGTCGGCGAGGTGGTGTGCTCCAAGCGCGCGCCCTTCTTCGAGCCCTATGCGGCCGAAGTGATTGACAGATTGACGGCGGCGGGCAAGGAGGTGGTTCATTCGACCCTGGCCCTGATCATGACGACGCGCGAAATGGACCTGGTGCGCGACATGGCGGCCTGCGAGGAATTCTTCGTGGAGGCCAACGACATCGCCGCTTGCGCCCTGTTGAGCGGACGCCGCCACGCCCTCGGCCCCTTCATCAACGTCTATAACGAGGGAACCCTTGAATATTTGGCCAAAGGCGGCGCTGAAAGAATATGCCTGCCGCCGGAGCTGCCGGAAAAATCCGTCTCGGCGCTGGCCAAGACGTCCAAAGCGGAGCTTGAGGTCATGGTTTTCGGGCGCCTGCCGTTGGCGGTTTCGGCGCGCTGCTACCACGCCCGCGCCCACAAGCTGACCAAGGACAATTGCCAGTACGTCTGCGCCGGGGATGCGGACGGAATGGAGATCGAAACCCTGGATGGCGACCCCTTCCTCGCCGTTAACGGAACCCAGACCCTGTCCCACGCCTACTACAATCTGGCGGCCGAACTGGCGGCGCTCCTCGCCATCGGGGTCAAGCGCTTCCGCCTGTCGCCCCACCATACGGACATGACCGCCGTGGCGCGCCTTTTCAAGGACGTCCTGGAGGCCAAGGAATCGCCCGAGGACGCCGAAGCGGCGCTGGCCGAGCTGGTCGGCGGCGCACCGTTCTCCAACGGCTACTTCCATGGCCGCGAGGGGGGAAGGCGGTTATGATTGCGCCCGGTTAGACGGGGACATGTGGGTCGAGATGAATCAAAACGCCCCGACCGCCTACTTGTGGACCGGCCAAGTCACCTGTCACGACATGTCCGGACGGGTGATCCCATGCGCCGGAAGCGGCCAAGACGCCGAATGGCGAAAGGGCGCGCCATGGCCGGAACCCCGCTTCGAAACCGCGGGCGCGGTCGTGCTTGACCGGCTCACCGGGCTGGTCTGGAGCCACGACGCCAACCCTGCTGAATTTCCTCTCTCTTGGCCCGAGGCTTTCGCTTTCGTTGCCCGGATGAACCAGGAGGCAACGTTCGGGTTCACGGACTGGCGGCTGCCCAACCGGGTTGAACTGCGCAGCTTGGTCAGCCATCAAACCAGCAAACCCGCCTTGCCCGCCGGACACCCCTTCGTGAACGTCGTTCACAGTTGGTATTGGAGCTCAACGACCGCCACTATCAGCCCCTCCCACGCCTGGTATGTGAACATGGAAGGCGGGCGCATGTTCTTTGGCGAAAAGCGGCAGTTCTTTTTGGCGTGGCCGGTGCGGGGCGCCGGAAACGGGGTGCTGCGGGCCACCGGGGAGACGCGGCGCCGCGACGGCGCGGGGGGGGAGGTCCCCTGCCCGGGCGGCGGCCAGGACGGAGAAATCCGGACCGGCCGGGTCTGGCCGTCACCGCGCTTCGTCGTGCGCGGCGACACCGCCATAGACCGGCTCACGGGGCTCGGGTGGCATATGACGGCGCCCCTGCCGGGCGGGCCGGTTTCCTGGGAGGAAGGTTTCGCCGCCGTCACAAAGTTGAACGCCAAGGTGGAAGGTGGTTGGCGCCTGCCCAATATCAACGAGCTTGAATCCCTGGCCGATTGCAGTCGCCATAGCCCGGCGCTTCCATCCGGGCTCCCCTTTCACGAGAGCGGCATTGTCTATTGGTCTTCGACGACCAGCCTGTACGAACCCGATTGGGCGTGGGCCCTCTATTTGGACAAGGGAGCCGTTGGCGTGGGGAAAAAGACGACCGCATTCTCGGTCTGGGCTGTACGCGACGCCGAGCCGTGACGCCTCATCCCATCGGGGCCGCATGAGCGGCGCACCGTTCTCCAACGGCTACTTCCATGGCCGCGAGGGGGGGAGGGCGGTTATGAAAGCGTTGGTGCCGGATGGAGGATTCGAACCCCCGACCCCTTGATTACAAATCAAGTGCTCTACCAACTGAGCTAATCCGGCTTTAGAGTGTTTCCAGTTGAACTGGAAGCGCTCAAGGCCGCAAAGCGGCCCGCCGGTTATCCGGCGCGCCCGCGCAGGCGTTGACCTTTAGGTCT
>CAJXGZ010000163.1 GCA_913053795.1 uncultured Rhodospirillales bacterium
GATTATCCTGCGTAAGGAAGGCAAGAAGAAATAAGCCATGGCGAACGCAAATAAAATGATGGAGCGCCGTAAGGGACGCACCAGGAAAAAAATCGAAAAACGGGGAACCGGGCGTCCGCGCCTGTCCGTTTTTCGGTCTGGAAAACATATTTATGCCCAGATTATAGACGACGGTGATGGCAAGACACTGGCTGCCGCGTCTAGTCTGGAAAAAGATATGCGCGCTAAGTTGAAAAACGGCGCGACAGTCGATGCCGCCGGAGAAGTCGGAAAGCTCGTCGCAGAGCGTTCCATCGCCGCCGGTGTCAAGGAAGTGGTCTTTGACCGTGGCGGTTATCGTTATCATGGCCGCGTCAAGGCTTTGGCCGATGCCGCGCGCGAAGTCGGCCTGACGTTCTAAGGAGCTTTATTTAGATGGCACAACAACCCGCACAGAATTCCAGAGGCCAAGGCCGGGGCCGAGGCCAAGGACGTGGCGGCCGTGCGCCGCGCGAGGAATCCGAATTTATCGACCGTCTGGTCCATATCAATCGCGTCGCCAAGGTGGTTAAGGGCGGCCGGCGTTTCTCGTTCGCAGCCCTCGTCGTTCTCGGCGATGGCAACGGCCGGGTCGGTTATGGGTCGGGCAAGGCCCGCGAAGTCCCCGAAGCCATCCGAAAGGCGACCGATCAGGCCAAGCGCACCATGATCCGCGTGCCGTTGCGCGACGGCCGCACCCTTCATCATGACGTGACCGGCCGTTACGGCGCCGGCAAGGTGGTCATGCGCAGCGCTCCTCCGGGCACCGGCATTATCGCCGGCGGCCCCATGCGCGCCGTTTTCGAGACCATGGGCGTGCAGGACGTGGTCGCCAAGTCCATTGGCTCGTCCAATCCCCACAACATGGTCAAGGCGACCTTTGAGGCCCTGAGCGTCTGCATGTCGCCGCGCGCCGTTGCGGCGCGGCGCGGCAAGAAGGTCAGCGAAATCGTTGCCCGCCGCAGCGGCGGGGCAACGGCTGCGAAGGGGTAGGGCGATGAACGCGAAAGCGAAAGCAACCATCAGAGTTACCCAGACCGGGAGCCCCATAGGCCGCAAGAAGGACCAGCGGCAAACGCTGATCGGACTGGGGCTCAACAAGATGAACAAAACGCGTGAACTGGAGGATACGCCGTCCGTGCGCGGTATGATCGATAAGGTCAGGCATTTGATTTCAGTCGAGGAAAGCGCATGAAACTGAACGAAATACGCGACAACCCGGGCGCTGGCAAGACGCGCAAGCGCGTCGGGCGGGGGCTTGGCTCTGGAACCGGCAACACCGCCGGGCGCGGCCACAAAGGGCAGAAGTCGCGCAGCGGCGTTTCCCTGCTTGGTTTCGAGGGTGGCCAAATGCCCCTTTACAGGCGCTTGCCCAAGCGCGGTTTCAAGAACCCCTTCGGCAAGGACTTCGCCGAAATCAATCTGGGCCGCCTGCAAAAAGCCGTCGACAGTAAAAAACTGAAGTCCACCGGCATCGTCAACGAGGAAACCTTGCGCGCCGCCGGCTTGATCAAGGGACGCTATGACGGCGTTAAGCTGCTGGCCAAGGGTGATCTCAAGGCCAAGTTGAACCTTGAAGTCAACGGCGCCTCGAAGGCCGCTTTGGCCGCCGTCGAGAAATCCGGCGGCAAGGTCGCCATTATCGCGTCCGCCGTCAAGGAAGAAGCCAAGACCAAGAAGGAAGCCAAACCCAAGCAAGAGGCCAAGACCAAAGATGAGCCCAAGGCCAAGCCCGAGGCCAAGCCCGAGCCCAAGGCCGAGCCCAAGGCCGAGCCCAAGGCCGAGCCCAAGGCTGAGCCCAAGGCCAAGGCTAAAGCCAAACCTACAGCCAAGCCTAAGGACGAGGGTTAAACGCTCATGGTTTCAGCCGCCGAAAAGCTTACCAAAAACATGAATTTCGGGGCCTTTAGCAAGGCCACCGAACTGAAGAAGCGTCTGTGGTTCACCCTGGGCGCGCTGATTGTTTATCGCCTTGGCGCCTACATTCCGCTTCCCGGAATCGATCCGATTATTCTTAAGGACATTTTCAGGCAGAACGCCGGCGGCATTCTCGGCATGTTCGACATGTTCGCCGGCGGCGCGCTGGGGCGAATGACGATCTTCGCCCTGAACATCATGCCCTATATCTCTGCGTCCATCATCATGCAGCTCATGACCTCCGTATCGCCGCAGTTGGGGGCGCTGAAAAAAGAGGGGGAAAGCGGGCGCAAGAAGATCAATCAGTACACCCGCTACGGAACCGTGGTGATCACGGCCCTGCAGGCTTACGGCATCGCCGCCGGCCTTGAGGGCATGACCTCCAGCGCCGGTTCCGCCGTCAATGATCCCGGAATGTTTTTCCGCTTCACCACGGTGGTGACTTTGGTCGGCGGAACCATGTTCCTGATGTGGCTGGGCGAGCAAATCACGGCGCGCGGCGTCGGCAACGGCATTTCCCTGATCATCTTCTCCGGCATTGTCGCCAACTTGCCGGGAGCCCTCGCCGGAACCCTTGACCTGGGCCGCACCGGGGCGCTGTCGACCGTTTTCATTGTTTTCCTGTTGGTTATGTCGGTGGCCGTAATCTACTTCATCAGCTTCATGGAGCGCGCGCAGCGGCGCATTATCGTGCAGTATCCAAAGCGCCAGCAGGGCAACAAGATGACCGGCGGAGAAAGCACCCACTTGCCGCTCAAGCTCAACACCGCGGGCGTGATTCCGCCGATTTTCGCCAGCTCCATCCTGCTGTTGCCGATTACCGTAATCGGTTTCTCCGCCGGACAGGGGCCGGAGTGGTTGACCACCGTTTCCGCCTATCTGGGGCGGGGCCAGCCTGCTTACCTGACCATTTACATCAGTCTCATCGTGTTTTTCGCCTTCTTCTATACGGCGGTGGTGTTCAATCCCCACGATACGGCGGACAACTTGAAAAAGCACGGCGGCTTCATCCCCGGAATCCGCCCCGGAAAGAACACCGCGGAGTATTTGGACAGGATTCTCACTCGCTTGACCGTAATCGGCGCGGCGTATCTTGCGGCGGTGTGTTTGCTGCCTGAGATTCTGATATCGCAATATTCGGTGCCGTTCTATTTCGGCGGCACCAGTCTGCTGATTGTGGTCACGGTGACCATGGATACTGTGGCCCAGATTCAATCCCATCTTCTGGCCCATCAGTATGAAGGTTTAATCAAAAAATCTAGATTGAGAGGACGTAGAGGATGAATTTGATCATGTTAGGCCCCCCGGGCGCCGGCAAGGGCACCCAGGCGAAAAGAATCGAGGAAAAGTTTGGCTCCGTTCAGCTTTCCACCGGCGACATGCTGCGCGCCGAAGTAGCCTCGGGTAGCGAACTTGGAAAAATGGTCGAGGGACTCATCAACAGTGGCGGGCTGGTTTCCGACGATTTGATTGTGAAAATGATTTCAGGGCGCATCGCCCAGGACGATTGCAAGAATGGCTTTATCCTGGACGGTTTCCCGCGCACCATTCCTCAGGCCGACGCCCTGGGCGAGATGCTCGCCGAAAACAATTGCGCCATTGATCATTGCATCGTCATCGAGGCCGACGACGATGATCTGGTCGACCGCATCACCAAACGCTTCACATGCGCGGATTGCGGCGCCGGCTATAACGATAAATTCCAGCGGCCCAAGGTGGAGAATGTTTGCGATAAATGCGGCTCAAGCAACTTCAGCCGCCGTAAAGACGACAATGAAGAGACGGTGCGCACCCGCCTTGAAGCCTATCACGAACAGACCAAACCGATCATCGCTTACTATGCTGAGAAGGGGTTCGAGAAACGCGCCCAGCGAGGGAACCATCGATGAGGTGACGGAAAAAATATTGAAGCTTATCACATAAAGAGACCATGTTGACTTGGGGACTCAGGGGCTTATAATCGCCGCTCCTTGGATTCCCGTCGGGTCTATTTATCGTTTAAATACTTAAGTTTAGGGAGAATTGGCTTTGGCGCGAATCGCAGGCGTGAACATACCGCCTAATAAACGGGTGGTTATTTCGCTTTCCTATATCTATGGCATCGGACGGACGAAGGCCCGTGAAATCTGCAAGACGGTGGGCATTCCCGATGAGCGGCGCGTGAACGAGCTCACCGATGACGAACTTATGCGCATCCGCGACACAATCGACAGCGACTACCAGATCGAAGGCGATTTAAGGCGCGAGATGGCCATGAACGTCAAGCGGCTGATGGATTTGGGGTGCTATCGGGGCTTGCGCCACCGCCGCGGCTTGCCTGTGCGCGGCCAGCGCACGCACACCAATGCGCGGACCCGCAAAGGTCCGGCCAGAGCCATCGCCGGCAAGAAAAGAGTATTGAAATAATGGCGAAACCAACGACTCAGCGCACACGCAAACGCGAACGCAAGAACATTGTTTCCGGCGTCGCCCATGTGAATGCGACGTTTAACAACACCATGATCACCATTACCGATGCGCAAGGAAACACGATTGCCTGGTCGTCGGCCGGGTCTCAGGGGTTTAAGGGGTCGCGCAAATCAACGCCCTACGCCGCCCAGATCGCCGGCGAGGATGCGGGACGAAAAGCCATGGAACATGGTATGAAGACATTGGAAGTCGAGGTGAAGGGGCCGGGATCGGGACGCGAATCGGCTTTGCGCGCGTTGCAGGCCGTCGGTTTCACCATCACCGCCATTCGTGACGTGACGTCGATCCCCCATAACGGCTGTCGTCCGCGCAAGCGGCGCCGCGTTTAGGCGAGCCTTGGCTCGCCGTTTTGTTTTTCCGGCTTATTGTTTCGGGCCGGGAAGTTTTTGTAGAGGCCCTTTTTGGGCTTTCGTTTTGAATTCCTGAAGTGAGGTAAAGTCGCCGTGATCCAAATGAATTGGCAGGCTCTCATCAAACCCACCAAGTTAGACATTGTTCCCGGCGCCGATGCGGCCAGGACGGCCAAAATCGTCGTTGAGCCGCTTGAACGCGGATTCGGGCTTACTCTCGGCAATGCGCTGAGAAGAATATTGCTGTCGTCCCTGCAAGGGGGGGCGGTGACCGCGGTTCAAGTGGATAGCGTGCTGCACGAGTTCTCGTCCATACCCGGCGTTCGCGAGGACGTCACCGATATCGTCCTCAACATCAAATCCATGGGCTTGCGCATGGATTGCGAGGGACCCAAGCGGATGACCTTGAAGGCGAACGGCGCCGGCGAGGTCAAGGCGAGAATGATCGAAACCGGACCCGATATCGAGATCATGGATCCAGACCTTATTATCTGCACCATGGACAAAGGGGCGAAGCTCTCCATGGAGCTGACGGTCGAGCAAGGCAAGGGCTACGTGCCGGCAAGCCAGAGCCGCGCCGAGGAGACTCCCATCGGGCTGATCCCTGTGGACGCCGTGTTCTCGCCTGTGCGCAAGGTCTCTTACAAGGTCGAGAATACCCGCGTCGGGCAAGTCACCGACCATGATAAACTGTCCTTGGAAGTGACCACCAACGGCTCGGTTACGCCAGAGGACGCCTTGGCCCTGGCCGCATTCACCACTGCATGCGCACCATCGGCGCCGCAGAGGTTGCGCTAGAGAAGATGGTCAAACGGCTGTTAACCCGTGAGGCTTTCGGCAAA
>CAJXGZ010000164.1 GCA_913053795.1 uncultured Rhodospirillales bacterium
TCGTCGATGGCGATGGTGTTGAACTCCTTGGCGACGCCGCCTGCGAATTCGATTTCGCGCGCCACCAACTGCCCCAGGTCTTTCAGATGCACATGCCCCGGCACGAACTGGGTGAAGGAATTGACGACGGCGATAATGGGCCTGTCGAAGTCGGCGTCGGTCATGCCGGTGGCCCGCCAAAGCGCCCGCGCCCCCGACATGTTGCGCCCCTGAGTGGACGTCTTGGAACGATAGTCAGGCATAGTCAAAGTCCCCTGAAGTTCAAAGTTGGGCGGA
The DNA here is from genome assembly GCA_913053795.1 of uncultured Rhodospirillales bacterium. GTDB lineage: Bacteria > Pseudomonadota > Alphaproteobacteria > Rhodospirillales > 2-02-FULL-58-16 > CAJXGZ01. Next base: position 277 of record CAJXGZ010000164.1, read on the forward strand.
GAATAATGCTCACAGGGCCATGTGGGAAGAGGAAGCCGTCAGTTAGCTGAAGGCTGAATGCCGACGGCTGAGAGCTGATTTTCCCCGTTTTTTTCATTTTTGCGTAATATCGGCAAAACACCGGGCATTGTTATAAATTAGGGGACCCCCAAAGCGTCTTATTTGTGATTCGATCTTGTCATGACCGGATCACCACCAGATATTGATGGATTTAGTCTTGATGACCTCAAGGTGTTGGTTCTCCAGCTATTGCAAGGGAACGCCGCTTTAAGGGAAGAGAACGACGCGGCGGATAAAGGCTGCACTGGATGAGCGCTTTGATCGTCTGTTCTCGACGCGCACCGGCTTCGTCACCCTGGATCGGCGGTTGGAGCGCCCCGGCATCCCGCTCCACACCAACGGCTCGGAGAACGGCATCCGTTGCCAGGTGGCCAAGCGCAAGATACCGGGCGGCGCGCGTAGTGACGCCGGCCGCGGCGCCCGCGGCGCCTTCCTCGGTCTGATGAAGACCTGCGGCAAGCTCGGCGTACCGTTCTGGGATTACCTTGGCAGCCGCTTGAACGTCACCGACGCCCCCGTTATCGCGCCCTTGCCTAACATCGTCCGTCAGTGCGCCAACCCTGCCTAAACGCCCGGTGTTTTGCCGATGTTACCGTTTCGCCTTGCTTTCAATGGGGGGCGGACGGCTTTTTATGTAGTCTCATTACTCGATCATCCGGTCGTCCTTGTGGCGGTTCAGGAGGGCGGCGTAGCGTTTGGTGATTTCGGGCATGGAGCTTTCGCCGTGGCCGGCGCGGTCGACGTTGAACACCGCCTTGGGGTAGTTCATGGGCTCCTGGGCCGCCCAGATTTCATCGTGGTTTTCGGGCGAAAGGATTTTCGCCGGATCGCCCACCGCCACCCAGCCGATGGGGACCATCGCGTCCGCCTCCACCTTGGAGCCCACGAACACCGTTCCGTTGACCCTCACCTCCGAGCGGTCGCCGATCTCGGCGCCGTTGAACACCGTGCAGTTGGTGGCCAGGAAGACGCTGTCGCCGATGGTGCAGCCGCTGAGGTAAGCGTGGGGGCCGATCAGCACGTTGTCGCCGATGGTGACCGGATTCTGATAGGTTCCCCGCACCACGGCGGCTTCCATGACGATGCAGTTTTCGCCGATGACGATGGGGCCGCTCTCCGCCGTAATCACGGCGCCGAAGCAAATGGAGGCGCCTGGCCCTATGGTGACGTCGCCGCAAACCACGGCGGTCGGCGCCACATGGGCGGTGGAATCCACCACCGGCCTGCGTCCGTCATGTTCGATCAGCATGGCGTTTCTCCCGTTACTAAAATTGTTGGATTTATTTTACGACGGATTGTCCTTCAAGGTGGAGAGTCTTTTTCATCCCCGGCTGGAGCCGCTTTTATTCCTACTGGCGCCGCCGGGGGTTTTCTGGGTCAACGGCGCGTAAGCGCGGCGGCGTTTGGTCACGGCTTCGGCTTTTCCTGCGTAAATTTGCTTGGTCGCCTCGGCCATGACGACGCCGGAGAAGGTGGAGAACCACCGCTGCCCGATTTCCTCGAAGGCGCCGGCCGAGGACAGAACCATGCTGGAATAGGTGGGCGGAACGAACAAAGCGCTATGGGAGCTAAGCGGCGTGAACATGTTGTCGCGCAACTTCCGGGTCAACTGCCCCTGGGTGTAGGGCTGGCCGTTGCCGAAAGGGGTGCGCTCCAGGCGCGCCCACACCCCGCGCCGGTTGGGCGCCACCACCAGCAGGCGGCCCGACCCGGCAAGCACCCGCCACACTTCGCGCAGCATTTGCCGGGCGTCCCCGGCGCACTCCAGGGCGTGAACCAGAAGCACCCTGTCCATGGACATGTCGGGGAACGGCAACTCGCTTTCATCGACCAACGCAGTCTGAACGCCGCCGTCGGCCGGCCAGCGCAACACCCCCTGAGGCGCCGGCATGGCCGCCAGCACGCGGTCCGCCTCGGCCCGGAACGGCGTGATGAAGGGCGTCCCATAACCGACGGTAAGGACGCTGTATCCGCGCACGTCCGGCCAGACGGCGCGGACGCGCCGGCGGATCATCCGCTGGGCCACATGGCCCAGGGCGGAGGCGTAGAAATCGCGAAGGTCAACGGCGTCCGTCCACATGGGCGCAATTGTAGCAAAATGCTTTGAGGATGTGATAGTTTATGTCCATGGCTGATCTCGACGTTCACTTGGTTCCGGCGCTGGACGACAATTACGTCTTCCTGAGCCACGACGCCGCCACCGGAGCCTGCGCCGCCGTCGATCCTTCGCAATCAGCCCCGGTCGAGGCGGCGCTTGACCGCTTGGGCTGGAAGCTCACCCATATCCTGAACACCCACGCCCACGGCGACCACACCGGCGGCAACCTGGACCTCAAGCGCAAATACGGATGCAAGGTGGTGGGGGCCGGCAAGGACGCCGGCGCCATTCCCGGTCTGGACATCCCGGTCGGCGAAGGCGACACGGTTCAAATCGGCGCCTCGGCGGCGCGCCTGATGGAGACTCCCGGCCACACCTCCGGCCATGTGGTCTATTGGTTCGAGGACGGCCAGGCCCTGTTTTCGGGCGATGCGTTGTTTTCGTTGGGTTGCGGCAGGCTGTTCGGGGGATCGGCCGCCCAAATGTGGGCGAGCCTCTCGCGGCTGCGCCAACTTCCCGGCGAGACAAAAGTCTACTGCGCCCACGAATACACCCTCGCCAACGCCAAGTTCGCGTTGAGCGTCGATCCCCACAACCAGGCCCTGCAACGGCGCGCCGGGGCGGTCCGCGCCCTTCGCGCCGCCGGCAAGCCGGCCATCCCCTCAACCATGGCCGAGGAACGGGCAGCCAACCCTTTCCTGCGCGCCGACAACGAGGATTTGCGAAAAGCCGCCGGCATTGAGAACTTAAGCGCCGTCGAGGCCTTCGCCGAAATCCGCAGACGCAAGGATCGTTTTTAAGATGAAACTCCGCTATTCCCCGACGTCGCCCTTTGTGCGCAAGGTTATGGCCGCCGCCATCGAATTGGGAATCGAAGACTCCATCCAAACCGTTGCCGCCAATGTTTGGGGCGGCGGCGGCGGCATCGCCGAGGACAATCCGCTGGGCAAGGTTCCGGCCCTCATCACCGAAGGCGGCGAGACCCTTTATGATTCGCCGGTCATTTGCGAGTTCCTGAACAGCCTGTGCGAAGGGCCAGGGCTGATTCCTGTAAGCGGCGGCGCGCGCTGGATCGCGCTGAGGCGCCAAGCGCTGGCCGACGGCGTCATCGACGCCGGGGCCTTGAGGCTGCTGGAAGGGCGCAGGCCCGAAAGCGAACAGTCGCCGTCCTGGATCGAACGTCAAAAGGCGGTTGTGGAGCGCGGCATGGACGCCCTAGAGGCGGAAGCCGACTCAGGCATGCTGAACGGCGAGGCCACCATCGGCCATGTGGCCATCGGCGTCACGCTCGGCTGGTTTGATTTCCGCTATTCCCATGAACCCTGGCGCACCGGCCGCCCGGCCCTGGCCGAATGGTTCGAGACGTTCTGCCAACGCCCGTCCATGACCAAAACCGAGCCCAAGGAATAAACATGGACGCCGAAACGGTTATCAACCTGCTGGGACTTGAACCGCATCCAGAAGGGGAGCATTACCGGGAAGTCTTCAGGGATCCAGCCGTCACCGCCATTTATTACCTCCTCAAGGAGGGCGAGGTCTCCGCTTGGCGCCGGGCCGGCGCCGTGGAAATCTGGCGTCACTACGACGGCGCGCCCCTTGATCTCGCCATCTCCGACGACGGAGAAAAGAGCGAAACTCAAATTCTCGGAAAAAACCTCGCGGCGGGACAGCGCCCCCAAGCGTATGTTCCCGCCGGCGCCTGGCAAGCGGCGAAAAGCCTCGGCGCGTGGCCGCTGATGGGCTGCACGGTGGCCCCGGCGGGTGGCCCCGGCGTTCCGGTTCGAAGACTTTGAAATGGCGCCGCCCGGCTGGGAGCCTATTTGAAAATATTGACTGGAATGGAGTAATTCAGCGACAGGGTCTCCGTCCCCGGGTTTGAGTCGCCGAGGCTGGCGTTGGAGTAATGGGAAACGGCGAAGCCAAGACGCGAGCGGTTGTCGAACCTGTAGGCCAACTCAAGCTGGGAGCGGAACTCAATGGGGTGGCCGAGATCAAGCTTGTCGTTGCCGCCGAAGTAGAAGGTGGGCGCGAAGCTGGGGATGACGACGAATCTTCTGCCTAAATAAATATCCACCAACACTCCAGCGCCGAAAAAGCCCATTTTGGTGTTGGTGTAGGCGGCCGTCAAAAACGGCTTGAAAATAAAATATCTATCGCTGAACCGGTATTCCAGACGCCCCTCGAAGCCTTTGTCTTTTTGCCGGTTAAAGTCGAAATAACCGCCCACAAGCGTCACGAAGTCAGGATCTTCGGCGCGTGCGCCGCTTGCCGCGAAAATAACGCAGCCCAAAAACAAAGAAGAAGCGATTTTAAAGACTCTTCCCAGCACGACAAGCTCCTGAGCGCTCATGAGAGAAATTAATGATTACGGATTCCGTTAAAAATATCAAGGCCTTAAAAACAAGGAACCTTGTTGTGGGCAATAGGGGATTATATTAATAAAAACGTTAATCAGAGTTTAAAAAAGCAAGTAACGAATTAACCGGTCACAAGAAAAAGGAATCAGGAATGGGAAAGAATCCGAGCGCAGTTCAAGAGGAGCATGAGTTCGCGCCCGACGTCAGGACGGGTGTTTACAAGACTATTTTCGCGCGCCGCGACGTGCGCGGGGAGTTCAAGCCCGACCCCATTCCCGACGACGTGCTGAGCCGCGTTCTCATGGCCGCCCACCATGCGCCGTCGGTGGGCTTCATGCAGCCCTGGAACTTCCTGCTGGTCACCGCAGAGGACGTGAAAAAGCGGGTCCACGCGGCGTTCCAGACGGCCAATATGGAAGCGGCGGAAATGTTCGAGGACAAAAAGCGGGAAACCTACCGCGCCTTGAAGCTTGAAGGCATCATGGAATCGCCGCTCAACATATGCGTCACCTGCGACCGTGACCGCACAGGGCCGGTGGTGATCGGCCGCACGACGATCAAGAGCATGGACCTTTTCAGCAGCGTCTGCGCCGTGCAGAACCTGTGGCTGGCGGCGCGCACGGAGGGCCTTGGCGTCGGCTGGGTCTCCATCATCCACCAAAAGGCCCTACAGGAAGCCCTCGGCATCCCATCCAAAATCGTTCCCATCGCCTATCTGTGCATCGGCTACGTGGAGCATTTCCACAAAAAACCGGAGTTGGAAACAGCCGGTTGGCTGCCCAGGCTGCCGCT
>CAJXGZ010000165.1 GCA_913053795.1 uncultured Rhodospirillales bacterium
CGCATCATAGGTATCCCGGCGCTGCCTCTCTAGGACATGACAGAGCTCCTTATTGCAATCGCCGCCTTTACGGCGTTTCACATACTGCCCTCCACGCCATTGCGGGCATGGATGATCGCCCGTGTCGGGCAGCGCCGCTTCATGTGGGCCTTCTCCGCCCTGTCGGTGCTGTTCTTCGGCTGGATTTGGATGGCTTTTCGCGCGGCTTCCGCCGGGCCGGTTTTCTGGGTAACGTCCCAGGGCGAGCGCTGGGCAAGCGCGGCGCTCATGCTGGGCGCGTTCCTGCAGATATTTTCAACCGGGCTGCGCACGGGGCGCGTCACGGACAGCTACGGCACGGCGGTCGGCATCTGGGGGCTGGTGCATATGGCGAACAACGCCGCGGCGGCCGACTGGGTATTCTTCGGATATATGACCCTGTTGGCGCTCGCCGGGACGTGGCTCATCGACCACCGGCGCGCGCGGCTCCTCGGCGATGCCTGGCCGCCGCTGAAGGCGGAAACCTCGAACCTGCCCTTCCTCGCCATATTGCGGGGCCGTAACCGGCTCCTCCTGCGGGAATTCGGATGGGCCCGCGCCGCCGCCGCGCTGGCCGCATGGGCGCTGGCGCTGTGGGTTCATGAAACCGTCTTCGGACTGCCCGTGCTCTGGTTTTAGGGCGTATCACCGATAAGCGGGAACCGGTTATCGGAAAAACGATACGCATAAACAAAGCCGAGATCGCGGTTTTTATTCCATCAAAACATGAAGCGATCTAGAGCAGCCCGCGTTCAGGAGAACGCAGATTAAGTTGTTCTAACATTTAGAAACAGATCAAATTTTCCGCCTTCGGACGACTCCATCCGAAGGCGGTCTGACTTCGGTAAAAATTTCCTCAAAAAAAAGAAGCAAGGACATGTGCCTTGCTTCCCAGTCGTCCTGCTCCACCTTCATCCTCGAAACGCAAACACCCTGCAAATACGCAAAACCAGGCAAGAGGCGTTTCGAGACTCTATCCGACCAGCCTTCCCTACATGCTCAAGGAAACTTGGCCCGACTTGGTTACAAAGTGTCCTCTTCCGGCGTCTGACGAAGTATGGGAAGGCACCCGTTTCGGAATCGACCAAACTTTGCCTCAGTCCCTGCGCAAGAGAATCCTGGGAGAGTTGGTCTGCGCCTATCTGGAATTCTGCCTTCAGCATGGAGTGAAGCAGATCATCGGCGTCATGCCGATTGTTGTCTGGAAGGCCGTTTTCGCCCGCTCCGGCTGGCCGGTGGAGCACCTCGGCGAGTTTCGTGAGGTCGGTGGGGACAAGATCGTCGCGGGAAGCATGGACGTTTCCCAGGAGAACCTGGCGTGCGTCCGCAAACGCATGGGCATCAACCACCCGGTGCTGAGAACGGCGCAAACCGTTTTCGAGCAGTCAATGGAGAAAGCCGCGTGAGACATCAATACAGCATCTCAATGGATTCAACGCCCGAGCTAATCCCGGCGTCCATATCCCGCGCCTTGTCCTTCCTTGAACGCGAGGCGGGCACAATCGGTCTGGAGCGGCTCGCCGCATTGATACGCCTGGCGGCGATCGAAGCGGATGACCTGTCGATAAAACTAATCGAGGACCGCATGCAATGAAAAAAAAGATGGATAAACTCGGCGCCGTTTATGAACTTTCGCCCCTGGAAGGCGTTGCGAGATGTTTGATGAACTTGGAAAATGAGGCGTTGAAAAATGACCTTGCTGAGCTTGCCGAAGACATCAAACTGGCCCGCGAAGAAGCCGAAGCCTCTCTCATGAGCCCTTTGAGGGAGCCCGAAAGCCTGTCCTTGCGCTGCCATTAACGCTGACGCAGGCCACTATTTTTCCACCAACACCGAAATTTCAACGCGGCGGTTCTTGGCCCGGTTCTGCGGCGTGTTGTTCGGCGCCAACGGCTTGCTGTCGCCATGCCCCTGGATGGTGATGCGCTTGGAATCGAACTGCTTGTCCTTAAGAATGCGGTGAACGACAGCGGTGGCGCGGGCCGAGGACAGCTCCCAGTTTGACTGGTACTCGCCGCCGGACATGGGCACGTTGTCGGTGTGGCCGGAAACAATGATGTCGCCCTTGGTTTTGGAGAGAACCGGCAACAGCTTGCCCAGGGTCTTGGAAAATTCATGGGTCAGCCGGCCGCTTCCCGATGGGAAAGCGATCTCGCTTGGAAATAGAACGATGACCTTGTTGCCTTCGCGCTTGACGGTGATGCCCGAGCCCGCGACCTCCTTGTCGATCACCTCCTGCATGGCGCCGCTGATTTCCTCCAGGCGTCTGTCTTGCCGCCTCTCCGCCTCTTCCTTGATTTCCTGGTCGGAGGCCTCGGGAAGTTCGATGCTGACCGTCTGTGAGGATTCGGCGGGCTGCGGCGCACGGGTGGGATCGACGTCCGAGGCGGACTTGCGGCGCAAGGCTCCCTCAAATTCGATGATTCCGGCCAGCTTGTCCTCTCTTGACACCCCGAAAGCATCTCTCATGGAGCCGGCCATGGCCTTGAACTTGACGACGTCCATTTCAGCGAAGGTGAGCAGCAGTACGAACAAGACCAGCAACAAGGCCATCAAATCGGCGAAGGTCACCATCCACATGGGTGCGCCGGCGGGGCATTTGTCGGCCATGGAGTAACTCCCTTTACGCCTTGCTATTCATCACTGTCATCGTCACGAACAGCGCCCACGGGAAGGTATCCGGCAAGAATCTCCTCCATCACGCTGGGATTCTGATTGCCGTGCAGTTGGAGGACGCTTTGCAGGATCAGGTCCTTGATGTTGCGGTCCACATCGACCTTGAAGGCCAGCTTGTCGGCGATGGGAAGGGCGATAAGGTTGGCGAGAATAGCGCCGTAAAGGGTGGTCAACATGGCCACCGCCATGGCCGGACCAATGGACGAGGGATCGTCCAAGGAGCTGAGCATTTGCACCAACCCGACCAGAGTGCCGATCATGCCGAAGGCGGGCGCCGTTTCACCGATGCCGCGGAACATCCTTTCACCCACCTCATCGCGCAGGATAGAGAGATTCACCTCCCGCGACATGGTGTCCTTGACGATGTCCAGGTTATGCCCGTCCGTGCACAAACGAACGCCGCGCTTGAAGATATCATTTTCGATCTCGACGTTCTCCAATCCCAGCAAGCCGTTCTTGCGCACAATGTTGGCCATTTCGATGGCTTGATCGTAGATGGCCTGGGGATCGGCGCTTACATTCTTGAAGGCGATTGACGCGCCGGTCTTAAAGGCGCTCATGACGTCCTTCAAAGGAAACTTGATAAAGGTGGCCGCGATGGTGCCGCCGAAAACAACGAGGATGCTTGGGACATTGACAAACGAGCCGAAATCCCCGCCAAGGGAGATGGCGGCGCCGATAACGCCAAGTCCGGCGACAATACCGATTAGTGTGGCTATATCCATTTACCAAGCTCCGCATTTAAGCAAACATACGTGGTTTCTGACGAACCGCTGACGATCCATCTTCTAACGCAAGCGTTTATGGATACAATTTTATTCATTAAAGTAACTTTAAGATTATGCTTTTTTTCACCCTCTGGAGCCCTATGCAAATCCCTAAACCCGCCGTATAACTCTGCCGAACGACGCCCCCCAAGGGCTAGGAGGCTCCGTGACCAAGCGAATCCTGTTCATTTCTTCGACGCGCGTCGGCGACGCTATTCTTTCGACCGGTCTTCTCAATCACCTGATCGGAGAGAACCCCGACGCCCGCATCACCATCGCCTGCGGTCCGGCGGCGGCGTCCCTGTTCGAAGCGGTCCCTAACCTGGAGCGCATCATCGTGCTGGGCAAAATGGCGTTCTCCCTGCATTGGCCCATGCTGTGGGCGTTATGCGCCTGGCGTTATTGGGACATGCTGGTGGACCTCAGGAACTCCCCCATGTACTACGTGCTGGCGGCGGGCAAGCGCTGGCGCATCGGGCGCAGCCAAGAGGGCGTTCACAGGGTTCGCATGTTGGCCGGCGTTATCGGGCTCGCCGACGCGCCGCCCGCGCCGCGTCTGTGGACCGGCGCCGAACACCTTGAATTGGCGCGCCGGCTTGTTCCCGACGGGCCGCCGGTTCTGGCGGTGGGCCCCACCGCCAACTGGCGGGCCAAGACATGGCCGATGGCGCGATTTATGGAATTGATCAATCGTTTATGCGCTTCCGGCGGCATTCTTCCCGGCGCCCGCGTCGCCATCCTGGGACGCGACGACGAACGCCCCATGGCGCTCGGCTTGATCGACGCCATCCCCGAAAACCGGCGGATTGATCTTGTCGGCAAGCTGGACCTGCTTGACGCCTACGCCTGCCTTGAGAGGTGCGCCTTCTACGTCGGCAACGACTCTGGGTTGATGCATTTGGCGGCGGCGTCGGGCATTCCCACCCTGGGACTTTTCGGCCCCAGCCCCGAGAAGCATTACGCGCCGTGGGGACCGCTGTGCGACGTCGCCCACACCAGCATTCCCTATGAGGAGATATTCCCCGCCGTCTTCGACCATCGCAACACGGGCACCCTCATGGAAAGCCTGTCGGTGGACAAAACCGAGGAAGCGGCCCGAAGCCTGTGGCGACGGGCTGAAGGGGCGAAAGAAGCCCCGCAATGAAGCTTTCAGCATTGCTCATCATCCACAACGAGGAAAGGAAGCTGGAAAAATGAGCGGCGAAATCAAACTTTCAGCGGTGATTTCCATCCGTAACGAGGAAAAGCAACTGGCCGACTGCTTGGAGCGCCTGACCTTCGCCGATGAGATCGTGGTGCTGCTGGACAAGTGCGGCGACGGTTCCGAGGATATCGCCCGCAAATTCACCGGCCGCGTTTTCAAGGGCGCCTGGGACACCGAAGGGAGGCGCCGCAACGCCGGCATCGAAGCCTGCCAAGGCGAGTGGATTTTCGAAATCGACGCCGACGAGCGGGTCCCCGAGGCGCTGGCCGGGGAAATCCGCGGCGTCGTCGAAACCAGCCCTTACGACTGGCATGAAATCCTGGTGGACAACTATATCGGCGGAAAGTTGATCCGCTGGGGCTGGGGGTGCTCCTTCGGCAAGGCCGCCTATCCGGGACTGTTCCGCAAAGGCGTCAAGGTTTGGGGCGGCCAGCGGGTCCACCCCCGGCTGCAATGGTCGGGACGCAAGGGTCCGATGCTTAAGAACCGTCTGGACCACCTTGTGGACCGCGGCGTCTCGGACATGCTCAAGCGCCTGGACAGTTATTCCTCGGCGCGGGCCAAGGACTTGCGGGACATGGGCGAAATCGGATCGCTCGCCAACAACGTCAGGCGGGTGTTCTCGCGCTTTTTCAAATGCTACGTCATGCGAAAAGGGTACCGCGAAGGCGCCTACGGCTTCCTGATCGCCTTGTTCGCCGGACTCTACCCCCTGTTGTCCCACCTCAAGGCCAAGGTGAAGGAGGAGGAATAGTGCGTATTGTTCTGGCCGACGATGGAATCACCTTTGACGGCAAGACTCTGGAAAGCATGCCTTTGGGCGGCGTTGAATCCTCGGTGACGTTCCTTTTCGAGGAGTTGGCGCGGCGCGGACACCACGTCACTGTATGCAACAAATGCGAC
>CAJXGZ010000166.1 GCA_913053795.1 uncultured Rhodospirillales bacterium
GCCTCCGCTATAAGAAGCCGTCGTTCTTGATAAGCCAGCGTTTGACGGCTTTTTCATCGTCATATGTTAGGCTATTGGATAAGCTTTTCAACCGTCCTTTATTGACATTCTGTGACAGCCGTCACAGCCAAAATTATTTTTAAATTATAAGATAATTATAATGAATGACTTTTGCCGATGGAGGCCGTTATGGGTGTGCATGATTCCGCTGCTTCGGTTGTTGCCGTCGAAACCCCCTCGGCCGGCGCGGTGATGCTGCCCGAGGGCTTTAACGTGGCTGCGGCCGATTACGGCGCCGCGGGGACCGACTTGATTCTGACCGGGCCGGACGGCGCCCAGGTGGTGGTCCGCGACTATTTCTCAGGCGACGCGCAGCCGGCGCTGGTGACCCCCGAAGGCGCGCGCACCGGCGGCGATGCGGCGGTCCGTCTGGCGGGAGCGCAAGTGGAGGCGGACGCCGATTGCGCCGGTCCCGCCGGACATGTCAACACCGTCAGCGGAACCGTCTTTGTCATCCGCGCCGACGGAACCCGCGAAGAGCTGGCCGCCGGCGATCCCATTTATCCCGGCGATGTCTTGGAAAGCGCCGGCGGCGGCGTACTGCGCTTCGAGGGCGAGGGGTTCTCGCTGAACGACATTTCCTTCCAACAGAACGGCGATGACACGGTGATCACCTTCGGCGATGATTCCAATCTTTCGGTGACGGTGAACGATATGGACGCCGACAAGCTCAAGGGCTACGCCACCGCCGAAACCAGCGGAGACGCCGTTATCGTTGAGATTGAGTGATCCGTGGCGGCGTTGATTTCCCCTAGCGTGATTGGACATCGCGGCGCTTGCGGCCACGCTCCGGAGAATACGCTGGCCTCGATGAAAAAGGCCGCCGAACTGGGCTCCCAGTGGGTTGAGTTCGACGTGCGCCTCAGCCGCGACGGCGTTTTGGTGGTCTTCCATGACGCCGGTTTACAGCGCACCACCAACGGCAAGGGCTTGGTGGCGGAAACGGATTTGGCGGACCTTCAAGCCCTTGACGCCGGCGGCTGGTTTTCAAAAGAGTTCGCGGGCGAGGCCATCCCCACCCTGAGCCAAGTCGCCGGCGAGCTGGCCCGGCTCGGTCTGGGCGCCAATGTCGAGATCAAGCAGGGAGCCGAAACCGCCCGCGCCGCCGCCCGTTTCCTGGCAAACCTTTGGCCGGATAATTCGCCTCCGCCCCTGATCTCCAGTTTCCATGAGGACGCCTTGGCGGCGGCGGCCGAGACCGCCCCACAAATCTCCCGCGCGCTGTGCATAAACAAAATCCCGCCCGACTGGCGCCAAAGGCTCGACGGCCTTGGCTGCGCCGCCCTGCACTGCAAACACGACAGGCTAAAGCCCGAACAGGCCGCCGCCGCCGCCGCCGCCGGCGTCGCGCTCCGCTGCTACACGGTGAACCGCGCCTCCCGGGCCTTGAAGCTCTTTGGCTGGGGCGTCAACGCGGTGTTCAGCGATTTCCCCGAGCGGATAAGCAAGCGAATGGGGGGGTCAGGTCTTGAATGTTGAATTTTTAGATCTAAAAATTCAACATTCAAGACCTGACCCCCCCCATTTCTTAAGGGTAAAAAGGAACCCCCGCCAACATGGGCGGGGGTTTCTTTTTTGATGCCTCTAGCATCGACCGATCACTACCGGCCTTTTGTGTTTAGCGTGATATGCATTTTGAAGTGTCGGGTGGCGTCAGTTTCTTATCCTCCTCACTTTGTTTCGCCTGAATGTTAATATACATTATTTTTCTTCCGTGTCAACGGCAAATGACGAAATATTATTGCTTTTTGCGGGGGCGCTTGACGATTGTCTCAAATAAGCGGTAGGCACTGTTCGAGGCGTCGGCGTCGGCCTGGGCGATAAGTTTTTTGGCTTCGCCGCTCAAGGTTTTGAGGAGGCCGTCATAGACCTGATGGTCATAGAAATCGTCGGGATAAACGTCGAGCCACATGCTGACGTTATCGGATAAGCCCCACTGAATATTGAGGACCGCCGACTGGTTCGGAAACAGGCGAGTATCGAAGGCCTCCACCCAGCGGCCGCCGGTAAACGACACCGCCCGCTGGATGATCAGCGAGACCTCGCTTTCCTTTATGGGCGCTAAGTTGTTATCAAGACGAACGGTGCGCATGACCGCCTTGGGCGTCACGTAGGTGGGAAAGGCGTGCCCCACCCCGGTGTTGGTCAAGATGAAGCGCGCCTTTTCCGCATCCGGTTTAAACGCGGGCGTCAGGCCCGAGGCCGTCATTTCGGGGTCATGGATTCCGCGCCACATATGCTTGCGCCCTGGCATGTGGCAGGATTGGCAGGTGATTCCTTTTTTCGCCTGGGGACTGACTTTCCATTCCTCATGGGTGTTCTCCAGCGCTTTTCCGTTGACCGTCCCCCACGACGGCGGAAACTGGTGGCAGGCGCCGCAGAAAGAGGATTTCTCGAAATCAGGCGACCTGAAGACGCCGCCATGGGAGGCCTCGGAATTGCTCTGCCCGGTCTCGCCGCTTTCGGCCTGGGGCGGGCCGTAGCGCCTGTGCTCCCTGAGGTGGCATCCCGAACAGCTGTTGCCGGCCGCCGCAAGGCCCTGGGCCGAAGCCTCATGCGCCCGGCCCTCCTTAAGAGCCATGCGGAACGCTTCCTCCTGCTCGGCCAGCGGCGCATGGCATTGCATGCAGTCTTGGGGGCTGTTGGCGAGAGAGGTCATCAACTGGCCGGCCAACCCCGGCGAAAAGGCCTTGGCGTGAAGGGACGAGCGCCATTCCTCGTATTGCCGGGCGTGGCATTCGCCGCAATCCTCAGGCGCCAGGGAGCGCTCGTTTTCCGGCCAGCCTTCCGGCGCCTGGCCTTGGGGGGAGAGAGGCTTGCTCCAGAAGTCTCCAGGCAGCGGCGCTGCATTTGCGTCAAGGCCTGGGGCGTCAAGAGCTGGGGCGGCGAGCGCGGGAAACCGGAGCAAAAACGCCAATGCAAGCAATAGAATTATGTTGCGCATTTGGAAAAGGGGCCTTTTTGACGAGCCAACAGTCACAATAAATTGAGAAAACGTTTATTCCAAATTCTCACGTCACGTTATAGGCCACTAATATATAAAAATGGATTGTCAAAAGTGAGGCGCGGCGAGGATATGGAAAAAATGCGGTCCCCCTATTTAGCAATCGGCCTTGCGGCGCTTTTGTTTTGGCCCTTTTCCGGCGGCGTTCAAGCGGAGCCCGGCTTTCGGGGGATGACCCACAATTATGTTTATGTGGAGCCGCCCCAAGCGGCGCCGGATGGTCCTTTCCTTGACATCTTGGGCGTCCAGCACCGGCTGTCCCAGCACCGGGGAAAGGTGCTGCTGGTTAATTTCTGGGCCACCTGGTGTCCGGCCTGCATTATTGAGATGCCCCACCTGAACCGTCTCCAGGAAATCCTGGGCGGCGACCGCTTCCAGGTGATGACCATTTCCCAGGATACGGGCGGGACCCAAGTTGTGGAGAATTTTCTAAAAAAAAGGAATCTGAAAAGCCTTCCCCTCTACTTCGACCCCAAGAGCGAACTGGGTAAGGCCTTCGGCCAACCCCGGCGAAAAGGCCTTGGCGTGAAGGGACGAGCGTCATTACTGATCGACGCAAAGGGCCGCGAAGTGGGAAGCCTCATCGGCGCCGCCTACTGGGATTCGCCCGAGGCTTTGACCTTGATCAAAGGCTACATGACCGAAGCCGGGAAGCCGTTTCCCTCTAATCCGACACCACAAGCCGGTAATTAGGCGTTGGATTAAGCGGACACGAGAACAGGTATTCGCCCGGCTTCAACGTCACGGGGTAGTCCATTGATTTTCCGGTCGCCAACCCGCCGCCCGAGACGCTGGTCTTGGTCAATTTGTGCAGCGGGTTCTTCCAGTCGTAATCCTTGGAGCGCAGCCAGAAGCCCAATGCATAGGGCACGTTCTTGTTGGCGACCCGAAAAACATAGTCGCCCGGCTTTAACCTCATGACTTTCGCCTTGGCGAGCCTGGCGGCGGCGGTTTTTTCGTTGATTGCGTCGCAATCGGCCTTTTTTGTGGTTTTGAATCCGTGGTCCGTTCCTTCGGTTTCCAGGAACTGGCAACCCGTCTGGGTCAGTTCGATGACCTCGGCAGCGTTGGCCTCGAAGGCCGTGAAAAATAAAAATGACGTTGCGAGCGCACGAATGGCGATCATGCCTGTCTCCTTTTTATAAAGGATATGGCGATTGTTGGCGCTACCGCCAATCACCAAGGCGTGATGCCGCTTCAGTCGCCGGGGGGCGTTTCGGGAACCGCGTTGGTCTGTTCCTCGCGGAAGGCGTCAAGGGCCTGGGCCACGGTCTCGTCGGAAAGGGCGATGATGGCGGCGGCCAGCAAAGCGGCGTTCTTGGCGCCGGCATTGCCGAGGCCGAGGGTTCCCACGGGAACGCCGCCCGGCATTTGAATCATGGCCAGCATGGCGTCCAGGCCGCCCATCATTTTCCCCTCCATGGGCACGCCGAGAACTGGAAGCGGCGTCAGGGCGGCGGCCGAGCCGGGCAGGGCGGCGGCCATGCCGGCCCCGGCGATGATGACCTTCAGCCCCCGCGTCTTGGCGTTTGACGCGTACTCATCCAGGCGCCGGGGCGTGCGGTGGGCGGAAATGATGCGGGTTTCACAACCGACGCCAAGTTTTTCGAGAGTTTCCTGGCAATGGCGCATGACGTCCCAATCGGACTGACTGCCGATGATAATGCCGACGACGGGGGCGGAGCTGTTCATGATGGCGACTCCCTTAGATTATAGGGGGGGAGCACACTACAGCGCTGAGGAGCGTATTGGAATTCCTTTGTTTCAATCCGGCGTGGTGGTACCTTGAAAAAGGTCAATCGTGAAGGTGAAATGCAATGGCCGACATCGTCGAGACGGCGCCCATCAGTCCCGCGCTTCCGATTCCTAACAAACGGGACCGGAACAAGGAAAAAAAGCGCCCCCCCCAGGAGAAGCCTGAACGTCCGCCCATGCGCGAGAACGTTTCCGACGTCACCTTCATCATGGGCATCCCCGCCGAGGAAGTAACGGAGAAAGTCCAGGAAGCCATCTCCCTCATCATGAACGAGATTGACCACCTGCGCGCGCAGTTGAATTTCGCTCATGAAAAAATTGACTATCTGGAGGAGCTGTCCGAGGAGCACCCCTTCCTTCCCCTGATGAACCATCGCGGCCTTTTAAGGGAGCTGGCGCGCATTATCAGCCATACGGAACGGACGGGGACCACCAACAGTTTCCTTTGCATCCACATCCAGAACATCGCGGATATCCGGCGCGCAAAAGGCCACAGGGCGGCGAAAATAGCGCTTTCCCGGGCCGCCGAGATCATTCTGGAGAATATCCTCGACACCGATATCACCGGCAGCCTTGGCGGCGACGACATCGGCGTTATCCACACCATCGCCGACAAGGAGGAGACCACGAAAAAAGCCGAGGCGATCATTCAGGCTCTGGAAAGGGCGGACGAGCCCATTCGTTTGCAAGCGGTCTTTGGAATTCACGTTCTTGAGGCGGG
>CAJXGZ010000167.1 GCA_913053795.1 uncultured Rhodospirillales bacterium
GGGTGCCGTTATCAACAAACGCTCAGAAGTTGAAGTGCAATCATTAGCCCGCTATGGCATGCATTTGGGAACGGCGTTTCAACTCATTGACGATGTACTTGATTATACCGCCTCTGCGGAGCTAATGGGAAAAAACATCGGTGACGATTTGGCCGAGGGCAAGCCGACATTACCATTAATACATGCGATGAAAGTTGGCAGTGAACAACAAAGTAGCATCATTCGCCAGGCAATAGAGCAAGGTGGTCGAGGCAGCATTAATGATGTTATAGCGGCCATTGAATCTACGGGAGCCATCGCCTACACTGCTGATCTAGCGCAAGCAGAAGCACAGTTGGCTGTTGCCGCACTAGCGCCTATTCCTCCATCCATCTATAAAGAAGCACTACTAGAATTAGCGGACTTTGCTGTTAATAGGGATCACTAGTTGTAGCGAAAATCGTATCAATTGTACCTTCAATCAGATAGTCGGAGTGTAGCTCAGCCTGGTAGAGCACTGTCTTCGGGAGGCAGGGGCCGGAGGTTCAAATCCTCTCACTCCGACCAATTAAAACAATGACTTACATGATTTTTAGAATATGGTTTACGCCTAAGGTGTAGGCACAAACTGTTTTGTTTCTAATGGTGGTATTTCTTTGTGTGCGATGATATAAAAAGCAAGCTCTGTCTGGAGATGTGTTGGCGCATCGATGAAAACCTATCCATCGTCCCTCGAATTGGTCCGTCTCGCGCCCGAGCACGAGGGGGACCGGGAAACCGCTCTTCAATACGGCGCTCAATTGGCCGAAATCCTTAACACGGACGAAGGCCTCCCGCTTGGAATTCGGCGGCAGGCCGATGCTCCACCGGAAACGGCTGAAAACATCCTTTCCTTTGCGAAGGAGTGGTGCCGGGAGAAGAACGCCCTGTTTTTCGCCGTCGTTCTGGACGGTGATGTCGTCGCGGGGTCAATTTCTCTTAGCCACATCGACGCGGAAACTCTCTCTGCCAGAACCGGCTATTTCTTGGCCAGTAAATACCAGGGGCGCGGATACGGGGAAGAGGCTCTGTCCCAGCTTCTCGAAATCGCCCGCCATCATGCTTTGCGTACGGTCTCGGGTTCGATCCCGAAGGCTAACATTGCCTCCCGAAAGATATGGGAGAGGTGCGGCGCGACCGTCGATTTCTCCGGCGATGAAGTCACGGCGGTCCTTGGCGACGACGACGTTATGCATCTTAGGCACAAGCAATGACACGTATTGGAATTCTCGCCTATGGGTCGTTGATTGAAGACCCGGGGAAAGAACTGGAGCCGTTGATTCGCAATCATATTCGGAGCGTCAAAACGCCGTTCCCCATAGAGTTTGCTCGGTCAAGCAATTCTCGTGACGGAGCGCCGACACTGATACCCGTAGAAGATGGTGGTGCTCATGTTCAGGGAGTGATCCTAGTTCTGGATCAAAGCGTGACAGTTCCGAAAGCCGAGGATTTAGTCTGGAGGAGAGAGACGAGGGATGAGGACACCGATAAGCGCTACCATCATGTTGATAACCCCGGACTAGATAAGGTTGTGATTGAGCATCTACAGAATCTGGCCAACGTTGAGACGGTCTTGTTCACGAAGATAGGTAAGAACATCAAGAAACGTACTCCGGAGTACCTTGCTGATTTGGCCATTTGTAGTGCGCGGAGAAAGGCCGGTAAAAAGCAGGAGGATGGAATTAGCTATCTGATCTCAGTAAATGAACAAGGGATACAAACGCCACTTATGCCGGAGTACGAGGCGGCCATTCTCCAAAAGACCAAGGCGCAGACGTTAAAAGAAGCATACGACAAGATCAGGTCTGGCGATGCATAACAATCAACTGGAGAAGGACGCTCGCAAATTTATGAGAGGTTATCCGGTTAGATCAATGATCGTACAGTTGCTATCGGCATAAAAAGCCTCAACTCATTGGAGGGCAGGGACGTGAAGCCGTAGCTGGTATAGAGTTTTTTTCGTCTTTCAACGAGGTCGTGGTCGCCACAATCCAAGACATCCAGCATCACAACCGAGATACCGATTTTATCCGCGGCAAGTACAATGCGGGTGAGCGCATCTACCAAAAGAACACCGCCGTATCCATTACCTGAAAAACGCTGGTCTACGCCGATCATTGAAATATAGGCCGCGGGTATGCCGCCGTGTCCCGGTCTCGTTCGAGCATACTGTGCTGGAAGCTCGGTATAATCCACGGCGTGGGCATTGATCGCATAGAAGCCAATCAACTCATTGTCAGGGCTGACCATCACGTACAGTCGCGTATTGCCCGCCTTGGCGAGTTTGTTGGCCGTTCGCTTGAAGTAGTTATCGACTTGATCGACGCCGCACGAAAAAGCCGCTCGATCATGTATATCTTGATCGAACAGTTCAATCTTATTTGGCGCCTTGGAAGCAGATGTCACTCTGAGATGGCTGTTGCTTTGTGAAGATCAAAAGCAGCCCGGAGCTTTTCAGTCGGCGCCGGAGGATTATCAAGCGCGGAGAAGAACGCAGTATGGTCGATTGGTTGCAATGTTGTCCGCTCGTGCGCAGCAATTGTTTCCATCGCCAACTTATAAGCTGCATTTATTGTGAAGGTGGAATCGTCCACCCCAGCGAGCGCCGCCGCTTGCTGGATAGCCGTTTTGATATGAGGCTTGGTACGAAAGTTCATTCGCTCACTGCTTCGTTCTTCAATTTTTCTTGCTTCGTCGCGAAAACCCCGCATAGCAGCCTCCTATCATCTCAATTTCGCCGTATCTAATGTACGTCACTGTGACGTACTTGTCAAGTTCGCAGATATGAAGTTCGCAGATATGAAGACACCGTACTTGTCGCGCTTCAAAATAAAACGGCCACGACCTAACAGAGAAAAGCCCGGCAACACAAATTACGAGGTCTTGCTACGGCAGTTGCGAAGCAGCCCCCCCCCTGGGTCAGTTATGGGTCAGTAACCCCTGGGTTAAACATGGAACATGCGGGTCAAACGGCTTTATAACTGATTGAGATTCGCACATATTCGCATTTGACGCCTGTCTTCGGGAGGCAGGGGCCGGAGGTTCAAATCCTCTCACTCCGACCAATCTTTAAGATAAACGGCGCCGTCGCGGATTTCCGTTTTCACTTCCTCCAGGCTTGCTCCGGCGCAGGGGCCGGAGACGCAATAGCCGTCATTAATGCGGAACATGGCGCCGTGGTTGGCGCATTGGATATGCCCCTTGTCCAAACTCATGAATTGTCCGGGGGTGAAGTCGAGCGGCGCGCCGGTGTGCGGGCAGACGTTGACGTAGACGAAAACCTTGTCGGTGCGGCGCACCGCCAGGAAATCACGATGACGCCCCTCGGGACCGGAAGTCAGGCTTATGGAGCCGCGGTTGGGGATGTCGTCCAGCTTGCAGAGAAAGGCGCTCACGCCTTGGGAAGCACTTTCTTCCAGGGAAGGATGGTCACGCTTTCGAACAGACCGGCCTTGTTGTAGGGATCGCTGGCGGCGAAGAACCCGGCCGAGACGCGGTCGTCGAATTTCATGATCAGCACGCTTCCGGTCATGGTCTCGCCATCATCGCTCATGGTGGGGCCGGCGGCGAACACATTATCGCCGAAGGCTTGCAGATGCTCCAGGTGGGCGGAACGGTTGTCCAGGCGCAGCTGCTGGCTGTCGGGCTTATCGACGCAATGAAAGACGAAAAACATGGGGCGGCTCCTTATTTTTATGCCTCGCCGGCAGGCTGGTATATTATTCCTCGCCGGTAGGCCGGGCCAGCAACCCGGCGATGGACAAGTCGATGTCCTGGGCGTGGTTTAGAATGCCGTCAACGGCTTGGCAGATGGGCAAATCGAGGCCCAAGTCCCGCGCCAGGCCGCAAACCGACGATGCGGTGAACACGCCCTCGGCTATTGATTTGCGCATGGCGAGAATGTCTTTCAAGGCCTCCCCCTTGCCCAAGGCGACGCCGAGGGAGAAGTTCCTGGACTGCATGGCGCTACAGGTGAGGATCAGGTCGCCCAAACCGCTGAGCCCCATCAGGGTTTCCGCCTTGGCCCCCTTGGCCAGCGCCAGCTTGGCGATCTCGGACAGCCCCCGGGTGATCAAGGCGGCCCGCGCATTGTCGCCCATGCGCCGCCCCTCGACGACGCCGCAGGCGATGGCCAGCACGTTCTTGACGGCGCCGCCCAACTGGGCGCCGATGATGTCGTCGGTGCTGTAGACGCGGAAAAAGGTGGAGCCCAGGACCTCGGGCAGTTGGGCCGAGAGCTCTTCATGTTGGGAGGCCAGGGTGACGGCGGTGGGCTGCTCGCGCGCCACCTCGGCGGCGAAAGTGGGTCCGGATAGGACGGCGAGCGGCGCATCTGGGAGGGTCTCCGCCAGTATTTCGCTCATCAGCGCAGAACTTTCCTGCTCGATGCCCTTGCAGCAGATAACGGCGGCCACACCTGGCTTCCAATAGGCGGCGAGGGAGCGGCCGGCCTGGCGCAGATGTTGGGCGGGCGCTACCATAAGCACGGCGTCCGCATCCAGCGCCTCGGCCTCGGCCGAAGTCGCCCGGATGGCTGGGTCAAGCGCAATGCCGGGCAGGAAAGCGCTGTTTTCGTGGGTTTCGTTGATGGCCTCGACCACGTCGGCCTCGCGGGCCCATAGCACCACCTCGCGACCGGCCCGCCGGCAGACCGTGGCCAGCGCCGTTCCCCAGGCCCCGGCTCCTATAATCCCGATTTTGTTCATAATTCAGTTATGCCCTCTGATTTGGTGTCCAGGCAAGGTTCTCACGCCTTGACCCCGGCATAAATGGCCGCCGGGGCGTCCGGGTCCAGCGGCCAGCGGGGCCGGGGCGCGAAATCGAGACCGTCGGTAAGGTCCAGTTTCAGCCGCTCCACCCCCGCCCAGGCGATCATCGCCGCGTTGTCGGTGCAAAGGGCGACCGGCGGCGCGATCAGTCGCGCCTTTTTATCGGCAGCCAACTCGCCGAGCCGGGCGCGGATTGCCCCATTGGCGGCGACGCCGCCGGCGACGACCAGGGCGTCGCCCAAGTTTCGGGCCTCGGTGAGGTAGCGTACATGTCCTGCGTGGATGAGGTCAAAACAGCCGTTTGTGAAAACCACTTTCTTTTTTTGTTTTTTTAGATTTACAATCTCTTTTTGTAAGTTTTTGAGACTAAATGTTTTTTTTGAGTTCATTCTGTTTCCAAAGTTATGATTTTATTGTCAATGCTGTTTTGATTTGATCGCGGATGGCCACAGCCAGCGTGGGGTTTTTCCCCTGCGTGGAGACGGCCACGGTAAATGCCTGTTCTGAAAAAATGGCGGGCACGATAAAATCACCCGATGAGGAGCCATCGGCGACATTGATTAGAATGTTGGCTTTTTTTGCTTCATCGGTAACCGCTTGGTTGACCTCTTTTTTATCTGTTGCCGTAAAAACCAGGAGAGCACCGCGAAGATCCCCATCTTGATAGCTGCGTTGTATGACTTTAATCTGTTGTTGTTTTTCTAAATTAAGCAACTCTGGTGTCAGTCGTGGGCTGATCACGGTCAGATTC
>CAJXGZ010000168.1 GCA_913053795.1 uncultured Rhodospirillales bacterium
GAAGGTGACCCGCCGCTCCTTGGAAAGCTGAAGACGCGATTTGGCCTGCAGCACGTCGACGGCGATGCCCGAGCCCCGCTGCACCCGCGCGTCCTCAAGGCTGAGTTGGCGCTGGATGTTGGCCTCGTTGTTGCGGGACAGTTCGAGCAGGCGCTTCTGGCGCAAAACATTGATGTAGGCCACCGTGCCCGCGAACATCGTATTCTGGCGCGTCCCCTCAAGGGTGATGTTGGCGATGCTGCGGTTCAATTGCGCCGCCTTCATGGACGATGTGGTTGAAAAACCGTTGTAGAGATTTTGGCTGATGGTGACTCCGGCGACTTGGCGGGTGCGCGACCAATCCTTTTTCTTGGACCGGGTGATCGGGTTGTCGATCCGCTCATAGGTCACGTCGCTCGTCACCCTCACCGTTGGATAGTATTGGGCGCGGACCTTATCGATTTCCTTGCGCGACGAGCCCACCGCCTTTTCGCTGGCCCTGATTTCGGGATGCTCGTTCAGAAGCCCGCGCAGCTCCTTCTCAAGGGACGCGCCAAGAGCGCCGGAGCCGGAGCAAAAAACCGCAACAGCCGCCGCCAGGAACACGCAGAATAGGCGAAAATCTTTAATAATGCCCGGGGCCTCCAAAGACAGCTATACACATTATGTTGTATACCCATCAACATCCAGCGTCAATTAGCAGACTTATAACTATATATAGACTATCGAAACTGTGGGATGGACATTGCATCCCTGGGCCAGGGTGATCATTATCTGTTGCCGTTTCGTCATTTTCTTTTGAGGGTCAGCCGTGCGGAAATCGCCATCTCCCGACGCCCCGCCTTTGCTTGACGCTATTGTTCATAGCGTTTGTCCGCACGACTGCGCCGACTCCTGCAGCGTCTTGTCCCATGTCAAAGGGGGGCGGCTGGTCAAGGTGGAGGGCGACCCGTCGAGCCCCGTGACCCAGGGCTATTTGTGCCGCAAGTTCTCGCGCATCCCGGAAAGGGTTTATGACGAGAACAGGCTGATGCATCCCTTGAGGCGGACGGGAAAAAAGGGAAGTGGAGAATTTGAACGGATATCCTGGGACCAAGCCGTTGAGGCCATTGCCGGGCGCTGGAAGGATATTATTACCGAGGACGGACCCAACGGCGGTCCCAGGGCCATCCTCCCCTTCGCTGGATCGGGGACCGAGGGGCTGGTCCACGGCGACTTCGCCGGCAAGCGTTTTTTCAACCGCATGGGAACCATTCAACTGGCGCGCACCATCTGCTCAAGGGCCGGGCGCACCGGTTATCGCTACACCATGGGCTTTTCCAACGGATGCGACCCCACCGCCGCCGGGGCCGCAAAGCTGACCGTCTTTTGGGGGGTCAATCCCGCCTCCACCAACATCCACCAGCAATCGTTCCTGAAGGAGTCCCGCCAGGCGGGAGGGCGTCTGGTGGTGGTCAATCCCCTGAGAATCACGGGCGCCGAGGCCGCCGAGATGGTCATTCAGCCGCGCCCCGGCAGCGACGCCGCCCTGGCGCTCGGCATGATGAACGTCATCATCGAAGAGGATTTGCACGACAAGGAATTCGTGGCGCGCTTCACACACGGCTTTGAGGCCTTAAAGGAGCGGGCCAAGGAATTCCCGCCAAGCAAGGTGGAAGCCTTGACCGACATCCCGGCCGCCGACGTGGCCGATTTCGCTAGGGCTTACGCAAGCGAGCCCAAAACCTTCATCTATGTGGGGCCGGGCTGCCAGCGCCACTCCAACGGCGGCATGACGCTGAGGACAATAACCTGCCTGCCCGCCCTCACCGGCGCCTGGCGCCATCGGGGCTGCGGCGTTTATTACCCCACCAGCACGGTGTTTCCCGTCGACTGGCATTCCCTTGAGGGCGACGAGCTCAGGCCCAACCCGCCCGCCGGCTACAACATGATCCATCTGGCCCGGATGCTGAGCGGGCCGGGCATGAGCATCAAAAGCCTCTATGTCTACAACGGCAATCCAGCCTCGGTGCTGTACGACCAGGGTCAATTGCGAAAGGGTTTGGCCCGCGAGGACCTATTCTGCGTGGTCCATGAGCGGGTGATGACCGACACCGCGCGCTACGCCGACATCGTCCTGCCCGCCACCTCCCAGTTCGAGCAGGCCGATCTGTTGTTTTCCTATTACAAGCCCAGCCTGCTTTTGAACGAACAGGCTATCCAGCCGCTTGGCGAATGCCGCTCAAACCTCCAGACCTTCAATCTGCTGGCCGAGGCCATGGGATTTAAGGACGCCTGCTTTAAAATGGATGATTGGGACGTCATCCGGGAAATCCTGGAGATCGACCATGCGGCCATCAATCACATCACCCTGGACAAGCTTAAAGAAGACGGCTGGGCCTTGAGCAAGTCCAAGACGGCCAGCGACCTTTGCCGCGAGGGCCGATTCCCGACGCCGTCGGGCAAGATCGAGTTTTATTCCGAGACCATGGCGGCCAAGGGCTACGATCCGCTGCCCGCCTACACCCTGCTCAAGGAAAGCCCGGAGACGACGCCGGAGCTTTGGCGTAAATATCCCCTGTTCTTCATCACCCCCTCGGCCCATTCCCTGCTCAACGCCAACTACGGCCAGGACCAAGGCTTCGTCGAATCGGAAAAGCGCCCCACCGCCGTCCTCAATCCCGCCGACGCCGCCGAGCGCGGCATCAAAGACGGCCAATTGACGCGGGTGTTCAACGACCGCGGCGCCTGCCTTCTTTGGGCGCGCGTGGCGGATACGGTCAGGCCCGGCGTCGTCGCCAGCCAGGGCCAGTGGTGGGACCGCCATTACCCCGACGGGCGCAACGCCAATCACACGACGCCCGACTTCGCCGCCGACATGGGGGGCGGATCGTCCTTCAACTCCAACCTGGTTCAAGTGGAAAAAGCACCAGAAGGAAAAAGCCGATGAGCATTAACAGGGAAAAAGAAGCCAGTTTGATCCACCGGGGGCTGGGACGCGTCGAATTCTTCGACTTCACCGCCCAGCAGATGGGGGACCTGCAAGGCGCCCTTGATTCGATGGCCGCCGAGGGGCGGGGACGCTTCAGTTTTCACAACCCCATTCACCGGCCCGCGTATTTCCCCTATTCGGGCGTCACCTGTTTTTTTCTCAACGAGGACAGGGAAAAGCGCGAGCTTTCCTTCCGCCTTCTGGAGCGCAGCATGGAGCTGGCCAAGGAATGGGGCGCCCAGTATATGGTCAGCCACCTCACCTTCGGCCCGACCGACTCCAAGGACGCTGAAACGGCGGAAGGACTCGCCGCCAAGGCTTGCATGCGCATGGCCGAGTTGAGCCGGGTTTACGCCGTGCCCCTGGACGTGGAGTTCGCCGCCTATACGGACTCCTTCAATCGCGCCGCCCTGTTCGCCGAGACGGTGGGAAAACACCCCGAGCTTGGGGTGTGCATCGACGCCGGCCATGCTTTCCTGGGCGCGCTCAAGCGCGGGCGGGACTATCTGGACGACATCGCCGCCCTGGCTCCCGCAGCCCGTTCGCTTCACTTGTGGAACTCTTTAGGGCCTGAGCACACCAAACAAAACCACCACACGCCCCTGCATCCCTGCCAAGACCCCAAGGACGGCTGGATCGACATTGAAGGGACCTTGAAGCTGGTCCGCCAAGAAAATCCGCGCCTCAACGTTATCTTCGAATATCCGGTTAAGGAAGTAACGGCGGAAATTCAGGAAGGCTACGATTGGGTCGCCGGGATCATCTCTCAATAATATTTTCTAACGCCCAACGCGCTTAGACTCGACACAAAGACGAAAATACGCTAACAACGCCAGTCTTCTTTTCAAGAAGAGGACAACGACAATGAAGGAATTCAAGGTACTCCTAATAAACTGCAACACCATGCTCGACACCTTGGTGACGGCGGGCATCGGCATCATTTCCGCATGCCTGAAGAACGCCGGGGTCGAGGTGAAGATGTACGACACCACCTTCTACAGGACCGCCGACATCACCGGCGACGAGGCCAGGACCAACGCCCTACAGGTGAAGGCGACCGACTTTGCCGATCTCGGCATCGTGCCCGAGGAAGGCGACGTGGTGGAGGATTTCGTTAAGCTGGTCGAATCCTACAAACCCGACCTCATCGGCTTGTCCAGCATCGAGGTGACCCATCCCTTGGGCGCACGGCTGCTCAACGCCGTTGACCACACGGGCGTTCCCACTATCGTCGGCGGCCCTTACGCCACCTTCGCGCCGGAAATCGTCATCCGCGAGAAGGGCGTGCATATGGTCTGCATCGGCGAGGGCGAGGCCCCCCTGGTGGAGCTGTGCGAAAAGATGCGCGCCGGCGAAGACACCACCAACATCGCAAACATATGGGCCAAGAAGAACGGCAATATCTTGCGCAACGCCCTCCGCCCGCCCATCGATTTGGCGACGTTGCCCGATCAGGACTGGGAGGTCTACGACAAGCGCCGCTTCTGGAAGCCCATGGGCGGCAAAATCTCGGTGACCGGCACCTTCGAGATGAACCGCGGCTGCCCCTACACCTGCACCTTCTGCATCAATTCGGGCTACGACGAGCTGTACGGCAAGCTCGGCGGCTATTACCGCGAGCAGGACGTGGACCGGCTGGTGGATGAAATGGCGGCGAAGAAGGAACAGTACGAACTGACCTACGTCTACCTTGTGGCCGAAAGCTTCCTCACCACCACCCGCGACAGGATCGATCGGTTCGGTCGTCTGTTCAAGGAAAAGGTGGGCCTTCCCTTCTGGGTGGAGGCGCGTCCTGAATCCATCACCCCCGACAAGGTGGGAATGCTGAAGGACATCGGCTGCGAAGGCATCAGCGTCGGCGTCGAGAGCGGCAATTTCGATCTGCGCAAGAACGTGCTGGGCCGCAACGTCACCGATAAGACCATCATCAAGGCCTTTGATCTGCTGCGCGATTCCGGCATCCGGGTCAGCGCCAACAACATCATCGGCTTCCCCACCGAGACCCGCGAGATGATATTCGACACCATCAAGCTCGACCGCAAGCTTAAACCCGACGGGGTGATGGTCAGCTACTTCAGCCCCTACAAAGGGGCCACCTTGCGCGATGTGTGCGAGCAAGAAGGCTACATCAAGGACGAAACCATCGCCGAAGACTACCGGCTGGGGCCGTCCATGGACATGCCGCAAATGTCCGGCAAGGAGTTGACCGGCCTGCACCGCACCTTCCCTCTTTACGTCAAATACCCCGAGGAGGAATGGGACGACATCCGGCGCTGTGAGCCCGGCACGCCGGAAGGCGACATGCGGTTCGAGGAGTACGGCAAGCGCTACGTCGCGGACTTTATGAGCTAACCTGGAGGTTGCCGTCATGGCCAGGATTGCGTTTCTCGGCGCCGGCGTCATGGGCCGGGAAATGGTTCTCAACCTGCTCAAGGCCGGCCACCAGGTCAGCGTCTACAACCGCACGGCCGACAGGACCAAACCCCTTGTCGAGGCGGGCGCCGCTTATGCAGCGACGCCCGCCGCGGCTACAGGCGGGGGAG
>CAJXGZ010000169.1 GCA_913053795.1 uncultured Rhodospirillales bacterium
CGCCTTCAGCCACAGCGCGCGGCGACCCTCAGGGTCGTTGAGCTTGAAGAAGTAGCTCTCGACGTGACCGGTGTTGGAAGAGGGATCGAAGCGGACGGCGTTCCATTCGAGGTGATGTCGTGTCATCTGGCGCCGATCCAGCCACTGTGCTCGCCGCTCCGCAACAGGCGGCGCGTAGATCGCCCGTCTATTCGTGCTCGCCGATCTGCTCGAGCGCTTCACGGACCGCCTGCGGGTCGACCCGGGCCTCGTCGCGGCTCATGGCGCTCTCTTCGAAGGCGGAGGTTGTTTTCTTCTCCCGCCAGTCTTCATGAACGCGGTCAAGGTAGGCCTCAAGAACCTTGACCGACGGCTTGTCGCACTCATTCAGCAATTGAAGCAACTCCTCCAAGGACATGGACTCCAGGGTCCTGCCGGAGAAGGTCCCTGAAATCACATGGCCGGAAATGGCGCCGCTGTCATGGTCTAGGATCATCCGCAGGAAGCGGGTCTCCACGTCCGAAGTTTGGCCGCTCTTCGTCCCTCCGCCGCCGCTCATGGATTGGGCCATGCGCGTGAAGTTGCGGGCGGCGACCCACGCCGTGCGCAAGCGCAGCAACATGGGGATCAACGCCGGCAAGGCCGCCAGCGCCCACGCCAGCCGTCCAGTCACCGTGAAAAAAACCAGCACCAGAACGAAGACGCCGATCAGCAGCCACTTCAGGACCTTCACCATATCCTGCGGGTTGGCGGCGGCGAACCAGCGCCCGGCCAGCAACAATCCGGCCATCAGCGCCACGCCGAGGGCGAGATAGGGCAGCATCGCCTCAGCCGCTCCTAGAGCCTATCCGAATAACTGGAGACGATTGTGACGTCTCTCCTTGTCCCGTGGCTAGGAGGAGGTTGCGCCGCGATGCCTTGGTATCGCAAGCGGCGTCCGACGCCGTCCACGGGTCAAGGAGAGACGCCCGGAGGGTGGACGAAATCAGGCCTCCGCGGCGTTGTCGCTCCTTAACGATGCTAAAGCATCGCCTACGTAGCGACGCCTTGCGACCTTCCTGATTTCGTCTCATCACAATCGCCTCCAGTTATTTGGATAGGCTCTTCATCTGGTGGGTGAGCTTCAGCAAATCGCCGCCTTTTTTCTTGGCCATGTCCTCCAGCGCCGGGCGGCCGCCGGCTGCGTAGGCGGCGACGGCGCTCAACAGGCCGCGGAGCGCATGGGCGCTGCCCGCGTCGAAGCTGCAATAGGCGCCGCCGGACAGGTGAGCGATTTGCTTGAAGCCAAAGGCGGCGACGGCGTCGTCTCCCTCGTGAAACATGAAGGCGGGGACGCCGAGCAGGCCAAGCTTGCCGGCCAAGGCGCCCAGCTTGTCCACGTCCTCCTCCATGCAGTCGCCCACATAGACCATGGCGTTGACCTTTTTCTTAGCCGTCTCGTTGACGGCGTGTTGAAGGACTTTGGCGATCTGGGTCTCGCCGGCGGCGCAGAACACCGAGGTCATCAGCCGCAAAAACGCCTTCGGATTATTCAGCCAGAGACTAACCTTGAACTCGCCGAAACCGCGAAAATAGACCAGTTGCATCTCCAAGCCGCCCAGCGCCGCCGCCTCGGCGAACATCTCGCCCTGGATATTGGACGCCTTATCCCAGGTCGGCTCGCGGCTGGCGGTGGCGTCCATGGCGAACATCAAGCGGCCAGGGACGCCCTGCGTTTTATTGACGGGAATCGCCGCCACCTTGCTGAGGAAGGCGTCCACTTGGCTGGATGTCTTGTCGGGAAGATTGTCGTCCTTGGCCATGGCCCTATCCGAAAAAGCCCCAGAAAACCCCCAGGGAAACCCCCGGGGAATATCCAAGTTTACCCCGATGCCGGACGGGACGCCAGTAAAGGCGCATTTTTCCTATTCAACGCACTGAATTCAAACGATTTTTCTCACAAAGACTTGACTTTTAAGGGAAATCGTGTATAACTAATCATGTTCGGCGCCCATTCGGGGCCGAATGGTGTTAACCCGGCTTTATTGCGGGTTTGATTAAGCATATTGCTTCAAAATGGAGGGTATGAAACCATGCGCACGATCCAACCGACTCCCAATTAACGTCCACTTGTTTTGAGAGCGCCTTTGTGCGCGGCCCCAGCCCAAGCCGGGGATCTTACTTTTTTTGTTGGGAGAGTTAAATCATATGTCTAAAACCATCGCCATGAGTTTGCCAAGCGTTCCGATAAGCGGAGGACTGTCGCAGTATTTCCGCGAGGTCTGGAAATTTCCCATCCTCGAGCCGGAGGAAGAGTTCGCGCTGGCCAAGCGCTGGCGCGACCACGGCGACGTCGAGGCGGCGCACAGCCTGGTCACCAGCCACCTGCGCCTCGTCGCCAAAATCGCCATGGGCTACCGCGGCTATGGGCTTCCGGTGTCCGATCTGGTGAGCGAGGGCTCCATCGGCCTGATGAAGGCCGTCAAGAAATTTGAACCCGACCGGGGCTTCCGCCTTTCCACCTACGCCATGTGGTGGATCAGGGCGGCCATCACTGAATACGTGCTGCGCTCCTGGTCCATGGTCAAGCTGGGAACCATGGCGGCCCAGAAGAAGCTGTTTTTCTCGCTGAGAAAGCTCAAATCCAGCCTCAATATGCTGGAAGGCGATGACTTGACCCCTGATCAGGCGGCCAAGCTGTCAAAGGTCATGAATGTGTCCGAGCGCGAGATCATCGACATGAACCGCCGCCTGACGTCGCGCGATCTTTCCCTCAACGCGCCCTTGTCTCAAGAAGAGGCCCTGGAGTTCCAGGACACTTTGGTTGACGAGGCGCCCTCGCCCGAAGCCCAATGCCAAAAAAAGCAGGAACTGGGCTTGCGCAAGCAACTCCTGAAAAAGGCCATCGCGACCCTGCCCGAACGGGAACGTAATATTTTCGTCGAGCGGCGCCTGACGGAG
This sequence comes from uncultured Rhodospirillales bacterium, assembly GCA_913053795.1. GTDB lineage: Bacteria > Pseudomonadota > Alphaproteobacteria > Rhodospirillales > 2-02-FULL-58-16 > CAJXGZ01. The sequence continues at coordinate 2,920 of CAJXGZ010000169.1, forward strand.
GACCCTTTAACCTTGGAGGAGTTGGGAAAACGCTACGGCGTCAGCCGCGAACGCGTGCGCCAATTGGAGGTCCGCGCCTATAACAAGGTGAAAGACGCCATCGAAAACGCCGCCGCCGGCTAACATAGCCCCGAGAATACGCGGCGTTGCGTCCAGGGCGGCGGCGACTCGGTGGAGTTCAATCACCTTGACAACGAAAACTCGACCTCGCGTTTCGGCGTCAAGGCGACCGCCAAGGGCGCCAACCTCACCATTCAAGCCAAGTTCGAGTGGCAGTTTGCGTGTAATGAAAACCGTAATGATCTGTCCCAGCACGTTCGTGGCGGGGTGGACACCAACGGCGCCAAGTTGGGCGGCTTCAAGATCAAGTCCAAGATCGCCCATTCCAACAACTCCTCCACGGCTCGTGGACAAGAGGACATGACGGGCGGCTCGATCTCCGTTCTTCACAACAGCGGCGTCAGCGCCACCTACTCTTACGTCGCCTTGACGAACCGCACCGACAGCGACGCGCTACAAAGCGGTGGGCGCGCTGTCGGCCGGCAAGCCACCCACTACGGCAAGGTCGGTTACCAGGCGAGCTTCACGGACCTCGGCAAGACCTACATGGGCGTCGACTTCGAACGCGCCTTTGACGGCATCGTTGACGGCGACCGCGCCACCAAGATTGGCGTCGGCGTAGTCCAGAAGCTCTCCGCCTACGGCGCCGAGATCTACGCCGCCTATGAGCGTATCAGCGCTGAGAGCGGCAACCAGGTCGGCACTAACGTCGCGGGTGCTGGCACAGGCATCAACGGCCGGACACTCAATTTCTACGACATCAACGCCGGTTACTTCGGCGCCCGCGTGAAGTGGTAGAATAAAAACATCGCTCCGGCGCCGATGGGAACTACCCGCCGGCGCCGGGCGAACGCTAAAAAGGCGGCGTTCCGGGAAACCGGACGCCGCTTTTTTTTATATTGAAAGAATGACGGAAACCGCCTCGTCCAAGGAGGATACGGTAAAATCCGAGTCCTTTGGCTTGGGTTCGTCGTAGCCCCGGTCGATCCATATTGCGGCGCAGCCGGCGGCCTTTCCCGCCGAGACGTCCTTCCAGCGGTCGCCGACCATGAAACTGGCGGCTAGATCAATGTTAAAGCGTTCGGCGGCGTCGACAAGCATGCCCGGCAAGGGCTTGCGGCAGGCGCAGCCGTCGGCGTCGTCATGGTAACAGGCGCGAATGTCGTCCAGGGCCAACAAGCCCAGCAGCTTTTCCTGCATGGCCTCCGCCACCGGGCGCTCCAGGGCGCCCCGGGCGACGTCGGGCTGGTTGGTGACGGCGATGGCGAGGAACCCCGCCCGGCGCAGGCGCGCCACCGCCTCCCGGGCGCCCGGCGTCAGCTCCATGTCCTCAAGACGCATGGGCGCATAAGGTTTTCCATCCCGCGTCACGGCTCGCGTCAGGACCCCGTCGCGGTCCAGGAATACGGCCCGGGCGGCCGCCATCAAACTTCCACGGTTCCGTCTGGGGCTCCGTCTGCGGTCTTATCCGCGTCCATGCCTTCCCACTTGGCGCTTTGAGCGGCCAATTGGGGATGGGAGACCAGACAATGCCACAGCACCGCCTGGAAGGCCTCGGTGTGGGGGGTGACGTTGCCGGGATCGACGGTGGGGATCACCACCACCTCATCGCCGGCGCTTTTGGTGGTTCCGCCGTCCCGGCCGACCACGCCCAGCACCGTCATGCCCAACTCCTTGGCGTATTTCACCGCCGCCACCACATTGGCGCTGACGTTGCGAGCGGCGTCGCCGCCGCCCACCGAGAACACCATCAGGGCGTCCTTAGCGGTTGCGCGGCTGATTTTCATCCAGGCTTCGAAAATGGTTTCCCAGCCCTCGTCGTTGGCGCGCGCGGTCAACTCGGAAACATTGTCCACCGGCGTGTAGGCCTCAATGCCGCACAGCTTGCGGAAGTCGTTGACGGCGTGAGAGCAATGGCCGGCGCCGCCGCCGACGCCAACCAGGAACAGGCGCCCGCCCCTTTGTTTAAGCGTCATCAAGGCGGCGGCCATGCGCTCCACCGCCTCCGCATCGATGGCGGCGGCGATCTCGGCCGTCTGCTTCAGAAACGTCTTGCAATGAGTCATATTAACTACCCTCCGAAAATAAGTTTCTCGCGCTCGTAAAGGCCGGCGGCGGCGGCGATGAGAACCAGGGCGAAGGCGATGGTGGAGGCCATGGATATGGCCACATTAAGCATATCCACGGCTTCGCCCCGCATGAACTGGCCCAGCAGCAAAGTCTGGCTGAAGGTGGGGATGGTCATCATCCAGTGTTGCGCCTGAACGGGCGAAAAAACCATGACCAAGCCAGGCAGCGCCGGCGCTAGAGGCAGTAGCCCTAAGTAGGTTTGCGCCTCCTTGAAGCTGCGGGTGACGGTGGCGATGATGAACTGTACGCCCACCGCCAGCATCATCAAAGGCGCCAGCGTCAAAAAAGCCCAAAAAAAGTCGGGAAGGGTCAGAATTTTC